>CAYMRG010000266.1:0-7383 GCA_964392555.1 uncultured candidatus Brocadiaceae bacterium | reverse complement strand
GCGGCGTAGCGACGTCATGGTCGAGATGCCCGATGCGGTCGGCGGCAGCGCCGGCTCGGTCTCCTGGGAAGTGCGCCCCGAGTGGCTGGCGGGCAAGTACTGGTTCCGCGTCTACATCGCCGGTCTGCCGCGCGTGCTGGTGCGGCACCAGCCGTACGCGATCGATGCGGCCGAGGCACTCGCCGCCGACGAAGAGAAGTTCCGCCGCGAGTTCAAGATGGAGTGGTGACGTCGCGTGAGGCGGGCGAGTCGTCGGCGAACCACGACTCGACGCGTTGCCAGTCGATGATGCGCTCGACGAGCGGCCAGGTCCGGAACTGGCGCCGCAGCCAGCCGAGGTCGCGGAGGATGGCACCGGCCACCATGCCGACGACCAGCCAGCCGAGCGGTGCGAGCGGCGAGTCGCGGGTCGCGCCGAGCACGGTCAGCGCGAGGCCGATCAGCACCAGCCACATGCCCAGCATTTTCGGCAGCGAATTCGCCCAACGCGGCGGCGCGGTGTGCCACTGACGGTAGGCAGCGAGGATGCGACGGTCGGCGGCGGAGAGCGGCATGGCGTGGTCCTCGGTCAACAGGCGTCGAACAGGTGCACCTGGGTGCGGTAGCGCATCGTCGCGACGCCGTGCGCGTCGGCGTGCCGCGCGTGCAGTTCGCGCAGCAACCCGAGCAGGCGGTCGAGCCGCGGGCCCTCGCGCGGCACCGTCGAGGTGCTGAGCGCGCGGCCGCGCAATTGCTCGAAGGTCAGCGGTGTCGCGTTGTCGGCCAGCACGAGGCGATGGCCGCCGAAGCGCCCGCTCGCGGTGACCTTCGCCGGGTCGAAGTTGCTGCGCTCGGCCGGCGCTTCGCCGTCGATCGCTTCGAGCGCCGCGCGGTAGCCCATCGCGAACGGGTCGTCCGTGCTGCGGCGGTTCCAGACCAGCGCGAGTCGGCCGTTCGGCTTCAGGATGCGCTGGAACTCGCGCAGCGTCGGCTCGACCGCGAACCAGTGGAACGCCTGCGCGCACAGCACGAGGTCGACGGCACGGTCCGCGAGCCCGGTCGCCTCGGCGGTGCCGTCGCGCCACGCCACGCGTGGATGCGGTGCGCCGGCCGCGCGCATCGCCGCGTTGGGTTCGATCGCGGTCACCGCGACGCCGCGCTCGGCGAGCAGCCGTGCGGAGATACCGGTGCCGGCACCGACGTCGGCGGCGGCGAGCCGTTCCGGCGGCGCGAGGCCGGCCAGCACCGCATCGATCGCCGCGCTCGGGTAGGCGGGGCGGAAGCGCGCGTAGTCGTCGGCGCGGTTGGTGAAGCGTCGCACGGAGTGCTCGTCGGGGGCCGGCTCGGACGGGTTCATGCGTTGGACTCCGGTGGTACGGCCGTGCGGCTCGCGAGCCAGCCGACCAGGAATGTCACCCCGGCGCTGATCGGGCCGTGCCAGGGATAGGCGACCTTGATGGCCATCGCCGGGAGCCCGAACACGATGCCCGCCGTCGCGGCGAGCCCGGCAAGCAGGCCGGCCAGCGAGGCCTGCGGCGAGCGGCGTTCGCGCATGGCGAGCAGGAACAGACCGAGGATCACGCCGGTCGTCACGGTGGCGATGCCGAGCACCTGGCCGACCACGGCCTCGCCGCCACCGAGGCCGCTGACGCCGACCGCGACCTGCAGCAGTGCGAACAGCGCGGTCGCCCAGCGCGCGGCGCGCAGCGCAAACGGCGAATCGGCGCGGTGTCCCGTGCGCGGCAGCAGGAAGTCGTTGACCAGCGCCGACGCCGACGCCGACAGCGAGCTCGACAGCGTCGACATCGCCGCGGCGAACACCGCGCCGAGCACGATGCCGACGAGGCCCTGGGGCAGGTGGTGGACGATGAAGTCGGGGAAGACGAGGTCGCTCTTCGTGAACGGCGCGGCCGGCGGGTGGGCCGCGTAGAAGGCGGCGAGGCCGAGGCCGAGCACCAGGATCACCGCGAACTGCGCGAGCACCACCGGCCCGCTCCACAGCAGCGCGCGCCGCGCAAGGCGCAGCGACGGCGCGCTGAGGTAGCGCTGCACGATCATCTGGTCGACGCCGTGGCTGCCGATCGACAGCACCGCGCCGCCGAGCAGCCCGGCCCAGAACGTGTAGGGGCTCGCCCAGAACCCCGCGTCGCCGGGCACCGCCCAGTCGAACATGCGGAGGTGGCCGCCGTCGCGGGCGTTCGCGAGCATGCCGCCGAGGCCGCCGTCGAGGTCCTGGTGCAGCACGAACAGCGCCGCGACCGCGCCGAGCATGTAGACGAAGAACTGGATCACGTCGGTCCAGACCACCGCGCGCAGGCCGCCGAGCAGCGTGTAGACCAGCGTCGCGGCACCGAGCGCGCCGACCGCGACCGGCAGCGACCAGCCGAGCATGATCTGCAGCACGACCGCCGTGAGGTAGAGGCGCAGGCCGTCGGCGAGCGTGCGCGTGATCAGGAACAGGCCGCTCGCGACCGTTCGCACCATCGCGCCACTGCGGTGCCGCAGCACATCGTCGGCGGTGAACAGCTCGCCGCGGAAGTAGAGCGGCAGCAGCGCGAACGCGGCGATCGCCCGCCCGGCCAGGTAGCCGAGCGGCAGCTGCAGGAAGCGCAGGTCGCCGGTGGTCCCCGGCAGGCCGCCACCGAACGCGATGCCCGGCACGCTGAGGAAGGTGACGGTGCTGGTCTCGGTCGCGACGATCGACAGCAGCAACGCCCACCACGGCAGCGAGCGGCCGCCGAGCAGGTAGTCGGCCGCGGACTTCGCACCACGGCCCATCCACAGGCCGAACGCGACCGTCGCGGCCAGATAGACGACGAGGATCGTCAGGTCGATGGGGGCGATGACCATGGCGCAGCTATACTGCGCGCTCCGCACTATGACCAAACCGGATCTCTCGACCTTGGAGACCGAGGCGCGTAACCCGCGCACCGGTGAGCTGGACGCGATGTCGACGCTGGACCTCGTCACGGCGATGAACGAGGAGGACCGCACCGTCGCCGAGACCGTGCACCGCGCGCTGCCGCGGATCGCGGCGGCCGTCGACGTGATCGCCGCGCACATGCGCAAAGGCGGTCGGCTCGTGCATCTCGGCGCCGGCACCTCGGGCCGCCTCGGCGTGCTCGATGCGGCCGAGTGTCCGCCGACCTTCTCGGCCGAGCCGGGCCAGGTGCTCGGGTTGATCGCCGGTGGCCCCGGCGCGGTGCTGTCGGCCGTCGAAGGCGCCGAGGACCGCCCCGAGTTCGGCCGCGCCGACCTCGAAGCCCTGCACCTGACCGCGAAGGACGTCGTCGTCGGTCTGTCGGCCAGCGGCCGCACTCCCTACGTGCTCGGCGCGCTCGCGTTCGCGAAGGAGGTCGGCGCCGCGACCGTGGCGGTGGTGTCGACCAGCGGCAGTCCGATCGCCGCCGCTGCCGACGTCGCGATCGAGGTCGTGACCGGCCCCGAAGTGCTGACCGGCAGCACCCGGCTCAAGGCCGGCACCGCCACCAAGATGGTCCTCAACATGCTGAGCACCGGCGCGTTCGTCCGCCTGCACAAGGTCTACGGCAACCTGATGGTCGACCTGCAGGCGACCAACCAGAAGCTCAAGGCGCGCAGCGTGCGCATCGTCGCCCAGGCGACCGGCTGCGATCCCGCCAGCGCCGAACAGGTGCTGGCCGCATGCGACAACGAGGTCAAGGCCGCGATCGTCGCCAGGGAGAAGGGTGTCGACGCCGCGACCGCGCGGACGCTGCTGTTGACGCACGACGGCAGCGTGCGCAAGGCGCTGACGGCGTGAGCGAGCCGGCGCCGCGCTGGCTCGGTCTCGACGCGCTGCGCGGGCTGTCGATCCTGGCGATGATCCTGGTCAACAACCCGGGGCGCTGGGGGGCCGAATACCAGTACGCGCCGCTGCGCCACGCGGCGTGGCACGGTTGCACGTTCACCGACCTGGTGTTCCCGACGTTCCTGTTCTGCGCCGGCGTCGCGATCGTGCCGGCGTTCTCGCGCAAGCTCGCCGCCGGCGCGCCGCGCGGGCCGCTGGTCGGCAAGATCGCGCGCCGCGTGCTGGCGCTCGTGTTGCTCGGCATCGGCATCTCGGCGCTGCCGTTCGTCACGTTCGCGGCCGATCGCGGCTGGTTGTTCGATCCGGTCCTGCACGCGCGATGGCCCGGTGTGCTGCAGCGGATCGGCGTCTGCTACGGGCTCGCTGCGCTGCTGTTCCTGTTCACGAAACCGCGCACGCAGCTCGCCGTGCTGGTCGCGTGCCTCGCCGTACACTGGCCGTTGCTGGCGCTGTGCCCGACGCCCGACGGCGTCGCGCCCGACCTCGACAGCCCCGCGAACCACATCTCCGGCTGGCTCGACCGGACCGTGTTCGGCGACCACGTCTGGAAGGAGACGCGCGGCCAGTACGACCCCGAAGGGCTGCTGAGCACGATCCCGGCGCTGGCGACGGCGCTGTTCGGTGTGCTCGCCGGCCGCGTGCTCGCGGCCACCGACGACGTCGCGGCGAAGGTCACGACGCTGCTGCGCCGCGGCGCGCTGCTGCTCGTCGCCGGCGCGGTCTGGGGCTGGTTCCTGCCGATGAACAAGGCGCTGTGGACCGGCAGTTTCGCGGTCTGGACCGCCGGCATCGCGACGACCGGGCTCGGCCTGTGCGTCTGGGCATTCGAGCAGCGGCGCTGGACCGCGTGGGCGCGGCCGCTGCAGGTCTACGGCACCAACGCGCTGCTGGTGTTCGTCGGCAGCGCCGTGCTCGGGCGCATCGTCGGCCAGTTCGTGATGGTGTCGGTCGCCGGTGGCCAGGTGTCGCTGAAGGAATGGTTCTTCCGCACGGCGCTGCTGCAGAACCTGCCACACGCGCCGGCCCTGGCGTCGCTGGGCTTCGCGCTGCTGTGGGTCGCGGGCTGGTACGCGGTGCTCGCGCAGCTGTATCGGCGCGGCATCGTCTGGAAGGTCTGAACGTGGCCGCTAGAGTCTCGGTCCCATGACCGCCAGCCAGGCACCGACCGTCCGAGTGCTCGACGACGCCGCGGCGGCAGTGCCGCTGCTGCTCGCCGAGCTGCACCGCGTCGTCGGCGCCGGCACGCGGCCCGTCGTGTCGTTCGCGACCGGCGGCACCTACAGCGGGTTCCTGCGCGCGCTCGGCCGGCAGCTCCAGAGCGGCGAGCTGCCGGCGACCGCGTTCGTCGCGACGCACCTCGACGAGTACGAGGGCTTCGCGCCCGAACGCCGCGGCGGCATGGTCCACGAACTCTGCTCGCTGTGTCCGCCGTTCGCGGCGATGCTGGCGCGGGACGCGTTCGTACCGGTGCCGAACGCCGGCGACGCGGCGCAGCTCGCGGCCCATGAACAGCGCCTGCAGCGCGCCGGGGGCGTGGCGCTGCAATTCCTCGGCATCGGCCGCAACGGCCACATCGCGTTCAACGAACCTGGCACCGCGTTCGAACTGGGCTGCCACACGACCGAACTCGCGGCGACGACGCGCGAGGACGCGCGGGCGCGGTTCGCCCCCGATGAGCCGCCGCGCCGCGCGATCACCTCGGGCATCGCGACGATCCTCGCCGCACGACGCCTCGTCCTGTGCGCATTCGGCGCCAACAAGGCCGCGGCCGTGCGCGCGATGCTGCACGGCCCGATCGCGCCGACCTGCCCCGCTTCGGCCCTCCGCCGCCACGGCGACGTGTTCATCCTGCTCGACCGCGCCGCCGCGGCCGAGCTCGAACGCAGCGCGCCAGGAAGCGCCTGACGAGCTCTCGCCCCTGCCAGTTGCTCTCTTCGGTCCCTTCTCCTCTGCTTCTTCTCCTCTGGTTCTTCTCCTCTGGTTCTTCTCTGTGGTCTCTGTGTTCTCTGTGTTTCCTTTTTCTGATTCTGCCTCTGTTTCTGCTGCTCTTTCCAGCCAGAGGAATAAACACAGAGAACACAGAGACCACAGAGAAGCAGGGCAGAAGAGAGAAGCAGGGCAGAAGAGAGGAAAGGCAGAAGGAGAGGCCGCGGGAAGAGAGGCAGTGGAGGCAGGGGGGCGGCCATGGCGCTGCTGACCTTGAAGGACATCGAGCTGACCATCGGCGACCGGCACCTGCTGCAGGGCGTGTCGATGGTGGTGGGCGAGGGCGAGCGGATCGGTCTGCTCGGGCCCAACGGGTGTGGCAAGTCGACGCTGCTGCGGATCCTCGCCGGCGAACTGGTGCCGGAGTCCGGTGACAGGGCGGTGCGGCGTGACCTGCGCATCGGCTACCTGCCGCAGGAACCGGTGTTGCCGGGCGAGGCGACGGTGCGTGAGGCGGCGCTGGCGGGCATCGCCGGCCGCGGCGAGGTGCTGGCCGCGCTGGCTGCGGTGCACGACGCGATGGCCGCGTCGCCGTCGCCGGAGCGGCTGACGAAGCTGCTGAAGGAGCAGCAGCAGCTCGACGAACGGCTCGAACAGCTCGGCGGCCACGCCGTCGAGCACCGCGCCGAGGCGATCCTGCATGCGCTCGGCATGGACCGGCTCGACGTGCCCTGCGGCCCGCTGTCGGGTGGCGAGAAACGCCGCGTCGCGCTGGCGCGGCTCCTGCTGGCGTCGCCGGATCTGCTGTTGCTCGACGAGCCGACCAACCACCTCGACGCGTACGTCACCGACTGGCTCGAGACGTTCCTACTCGACTCCGGCACGCCGCTGGTCGTGATCACGCACGATCGGTACTTCCTCGATCGCCTGTGCAGCCGCATCGTCGAGTTCGACCGCGGCAAGTTGTTCGAATACGAAGGCGGCTACCGCGCCTACCTCGTGCAGCGCGCCGAGCGGCTGTCGCGCGAGGCCAGCGCCGAGAGCGCGCGCCTCAACACGCTGCGCCGCGAGACCGAGTGGGTGAAGCGCGGGCCGCCGGCGCGCACCACCAAGGCCAAGGCGCGCATCGACCGCCATGCCGCGTTGCTGGCGTCGGCGCCGGCGCCGCAGCCGTCGGAACTGGAGTTCCAGATCCCCGACGGGCCGCGGCTCGGCGACTTCGTGCTGCGCGTGCGCGGCGCCGGCAAGTCGTTCGACGGGCGCGAGGTGCTGCGGCCATTCGATCTCGACGTCGGCCCAGGCGAACGGATCGGCATCGTCGGCCGGAACGGGGCGGGCAAGACGACCCTGCTGCGGCTGTGCCTCGGCCAGCTCGCGGCCGACGCGGGCAGTGTCGCCGTCGGCCCGACGGTGACCTTCGCCGGCATCGACCAGGCCCGCTCGCAGCTCGATCCCGACAAGACCGTGCTGCAGGAGGTCGCGCACGGCAACGACTACGTCGTCGTCGGCGGGCGCTCGATGCGGGTCGAGACGTTCCTCGAGCAGTTCCTGTTCCCCGGCGCGATGAAGCAAGCGCGCGTCGGCACGCTGTCGGGCGGCGAACGCAACCGCGTGTTGCTCGCCAAGCTGCTGTGCGCCGGCGGCAACGT
>CAYMRG010000265.1:0-7398 GCA_964392555.1 uncultured candidatus Brocadiaceae bacterium | reverse complement strand
AGGGCGGCCGTTCATGGCCGAGGCCTGGCGACTGACCGACGTTCGCTACGAAGGCTGTGGCGATGACCTCGCGGTCTCGGGCTTCGTCGACGCGTGAAGCGGCTCGCGGCGGTCGTTCCGGTGGCGATTCGCGCGGGAGCAGCAGATCAGGGACGCTCGATAGCGGCGCCGCTCGCGAGCCCGGTGCGACCGATGGCGGTGACCGCCACGGCGCGCGTACCGGCCGGCAGGTCGATCGCGCCCGCAGCCGCGCCCGCCACCGCGTAGCCGCGCCACCGTGTGCCGTCGTGGACCTGCACGGCGACGAAGCGCGCATCGCCGGGCTGGTTCCAGTGCACCACGGGTGGGTTGGCGTGCTCGAGGCGGATCACCGGCGTCGGCGGCGCCGCGCCGCCGAGCCAAGGTGACGCCGGCGCGACCGCCGGCTCGAGGTAGATGCGACCGGCCAGCGCGCCGGCGCCGCGCGGGTCGTTGCTGCGCAGCGCGCGGAAGCTGTAGAGCACGTGCCCCGGCGCGTCCTCGCCGCGGCGGGTCAGTTCGATCTGGTCGCGCAGTTCGTCGGGGCGCGAGGGCGGCTTGCCCTGCACGATCCGGCCGGCATCGACGCCGGGCCAAAGGTGGCGCTGGCGCGGGTTCTGTGTCCGCCACCAGGCGAGCAGGATCGGGAACGACTGCGCCGTCTGGTCGATCGGCCAGTAGAGCTGCGGGGCCAGGTAGTCGACCCAGCCCTCGGCGAGCCAGCGCGGCACATCGGCGTACAGCTGTGCGTACTGGTCGATGCCGGCGGCGATGCCTTTCGGCACGCCTGGCCGCGCGATGCCGAAGGGGCTGATGCCGACCAGCAGCCACGGCTTCTCGCGGTGCACCATCGCGTAGAGGTCGGCGACGAACTGGTCGATGCACTGCCGCCGCCAGTCGTCGCGCCCGAGCCGCCCGCCGCCGCGGCGGTAGCGCGTCCAGCTCGCATCGTCGGCGAACACCGCCTTCTTCTCCGGGTACGGATAGAAGTAGTCGTCGAGATGGACGCCATCGATGTCGTAGCGGCGGACGACGTCGCGGATGACGGCGAGCGTCCAGGCCGCCGAGCGCGGGTCGCCGGGATCCATCCAGCGGTACGAGCCGAACGTCACGCAGGCGTCCGGCTGGCGACGCAACACGTGGCTGGGTGCCTCGGGCGTCTTGCTGCTCGGATGGCGCGCGCGGTAGGGATTGAACCAGGCGTGCAGCTGCAGGCCGCGCGCGTGGCAGCGGTCGACGACGAACTGCAGCGGGTCCCACGCTTCGTCGGGAGCGCGGCCCTGGGCGCCGGTCAGCCACTCGGACCACGGTTCGAGATCGGATCGGTAGAATGCGTCGCCGCACGGGCGCACCTGGAACACCAGCGCGTTGAGGCCGAGCGCGGCCGCGCGCTCGACGATCGCCGCGAGTTCGGCGCGCGCCGCGGCGGCCGGCAGCCCCGGTCGACTCGGCCAGTCGATGTTGTTGACGGTCGCGACCCAGGCGGCGCGGAACTCGCGCGCCGGCGGCGGCGGCGGCGCCTGGGGCGCTGCGAGCATTCGGCCGACCAGCGACAGGCAGGCGATCGCGAGCGTGAGGAAGTGCCGTTCGAGCATGCTGCGGTCCGGCGACCGGCGCCGTTGGGCCCATAGCATGCCGAGTTGGCTGCCGCGCTGCAGCACCTGCTGCGGCAACTTCGCCCTGCGCGAGGACCCGGGCACGCTTGCCGGTGCCGTGCGCCGACCGGTTGCCGGTGGCGCACGTCGGCGCGCGGGCTACGTTGTCCGACCCCGCTGGTCCGCGAATAGTTCGACGGCCGCGGCGATGTCCCGCGATGTCCCGTTCCGTCCGTGCCGCCACTGCGCTCGCCCTGTCGCTGACCCTGCCACTCGGCGCCCAGGATCGGACCGGTGAGCAGCTGCAGGTGGCCCTGGGCCTGCAGCAGCGCGGCCTGCACGAGGAGGCGGTGCGCTACTTCGCCGAGTTCCTGAAGGCGCAGCCGGGGCACCCGCAGGCCGCCGAGGCGAGCTATCGCTGCGCCCTCAGCGAACTGGAACTCGGGCGCGCGCCGGGGGCGACGGCGCACCTGCAGCAGGCGTTGCAGCTGGGCGGCACCGCGTTCCGCCTGCGCGCCGAAGCCCGCTACCGGCTCGGCAACCTGTTCGCCGCCGACGGCAAGCACCGCGAGGCGGCCGAACAGTACGACGGCCTGCTCGGCGAAGTGCCGGCCGACCACTACCTGCGGGCCCCCGCGGCCTACGCGGCCGGCGAGGCCTGGCGCGACCTCGGCGACGACGCGCGCGCGGCCAGTGCCTTCGCCATGGCGCTCGCGGCGGCGACCGGCGACCAGGCGTCGTTCGCGTTCCCGGCGGCCTACCAGCTCGGCTTCGCGACGCTGCGCAGCGGCGACGTCGGCAAGGCGGCCGAACAGTTCGGCGCCGCCGCGGCCCGCGCGCCGGATGCGGCGGCGAAGGGCGAGTGCCTCTACCTGGTCGGCGACGCGCAGCTGCGCGCCAAGCATTACACCGCCGCCGAGCAGTCGTTCGCAGCCGCCGAGGCGCTGCCGTCCGAGTTCGTCGACGACGCGTGCTTCGGTCGCGGCTGGGCGGCGCTCGGTCGCGGCGACCAGGCGGCGGCGCAGCAGGCGTTCGCCGCGGTCGTCGAGCAGCACGCCGATTCGCCGCTCGCGGCCCGGGCGCGGCTCGAGCTGGGGCGCTCGCTCTACCTGACCGGCCACCAGGCGGAAGCGCAGCAGCAGCTGCAGCCGCTGCTGACCGGCGGCGGCGATGACGACCTGCGGCGGCAGGCGCGCGAGCTCAGCGGCCTGTGCGCGCTCGCCACCGGCGCGGGCGAAGCGGCGCTGGCCACGCTGCAGAAGTCGCTCGCCGAGGCGCCAGCGGCGGACCGGCCGCGGCTGTCGTATGCACTCGGCGAAGCCTGCGCGAACCTCGGTCGCTGGCAGGACGCGCTCGCCGCCTACGATGCCGTGCCACCGGACGCGCCGCCGGACCTGCGCGGGGACGCGCTCTACGGCGCCTGCTTCGCGCTGCACTCGCTCGGTCGTCACGAGGAGTCCCTGGTGCGTGCGACCGCCGTCGCGGCATTGTCGCCCAAGCATCGCCTGCACGACGAGGCGTGCTTCGCGCGCGCCGAGAACCTGTTCGTGCTG
Organism: uncultured candidatus Brocadiaceae bacterium; assembly: GCA_964392555.1. Taxonomy (GTDB): domain Bacteria; phylum Planctomycetota; class UBA1135; order UBA1135; family UBA2386; genus CAYMRG01. The sequence continues at coordinate 4,232 of CAYMRG010000265.1, read as the reverse complement.
CGGCGCTACGAGGAGGCCGAGCGCGCCTACGGCGACGTCGCCGGGCTGGCGGCCTACGCCGACCGGGCGAAGTGGAAGAGCGCGTGGTGCCACTACCTGCGCGGCGAGCATCCGGGCGCGGCCGAGCGCTTCGCGCAGATCGCCGGCGGGCAGACGACGTTCGCCGAGGAGGCGCTGGCGATGCAGGCGTTGGCGTTGCTCGAAGCCGGCCAGCCGGACGCGGCGCTGGCGACCGCCGATCGCTACCGGGCGCGCTTCGCCAACGGCGCGTTCCTCGATCGCACCGAACGGATCGCCGCGCGCGTGCTGCGGGAACGCGGCGACCTCGCGGCCGCGCAGAAGCGACTCGACCGCGCCGCGGCGGCGGCCCAGTCCGGCGAACGGTCCGGCGAGGTGCGCGGCGACCGGCTCGAACAGGCCGAGCTGGCCTATCTGCAGGGCGACTACCGCGGTGCCGACCAGCGCTACGCCGAGGTCACCGGCGACGACGCGCTGGCCGCGCGCGCGCTGGCCGGACGCGCCTGGTGCGCGTTCGAGCTCGGCGACGACGACGCCTGCCTCGGCTTCCTGGAGGCTGGCCTGAAGCAGCCGGCGGCGGCGGGGGAACTCGCCGGGCTGCTCGAGCTGCAGACCGCACTGCACCATCGCCGTGCGGAATGGCCGCAAGCCATCGCCGCGGCGCAGCAGTTCCTGGCCAGGTTCGCGGACCAGCCGAAGGCACCCTCGGTGCGCTATTCGCTCGGCGTCGCAGAGGCGCGCAGCGGGGCGTTCGCCGACGCGCGGCAGACGCTCGCGGCGTTGCTCGCCGACGGCAGCTATGCGGCCAACGACCGCGTCGCCTACGAACTGGCCTGGGCCTGCCGGCGCGCCGGCGACGAACCGGCGGCGCTCGCCGGCTTCGCGCGCGTAGTCGAGCTGACGCACGATGCCGAACTAGCCGGTGAAGCCGACCTGCACCTCGGCGTCGCACGGCTCGAGGCGAACGACCTGGCGGCGGCGCGGCCGTTGCTCGAACGGGTCCAGGGGCCGCACCGCGGCCGCGCGCTCTACCGCCTCGGGTTCGCCGAATTCACCGCCGCCGGCGACGACGCGAAGCTGCTGGCCAGCGCCCGCGATCGCTTCGGTGAGCTGGCTGCCCTGCGTGGCGAGGAGCTCGCGCCCGAGGGCCTGTTCCTCGGCGCGGAGTGCTGCCGTCGGCTCGGCGACCCGCGCGGCGTGGCCGAACGGCTGCAGGTGCTGCTGAAGGATCACGGCGACCATCCGCGCGCCGACCGTGCGCGGCTGCTGCTCGGCGAAGCCGCGGTCGCGCTCGGCGACGGCAACCTCGCGGTGGCGCCGCTCGACCGCTTCCTGCGCGACGAGTTCCAGCGCGACCAGGCCCAGCCGGACCACCGCGGCGAGCCCGGCGATGCGCTGCGCGCGCGGCTGGCGCTCGGTCGCGCCCGCGCCTTGCGCGGCGAGCACGAGGCCGCCGAACGAGAGCTGCAGCAGGTCGTCGACGGCAGCGATTCGGAACTCGGCGCGGAGGCGCTGTTCCGCATCGGCGAGTGCCGCGCGGCGCGCGGCGACCTCGCCGCAGCCGCCGACGCCTACGTCAAGCTGCCGATCCTCTACGCGCACCCCGAATGGGCGCGGCGCGGTCTGCTGCAGGCGGGTCTGACCTACGAGCGCCTGCAGCAGCCGGACAAGGCGCAGCGCTTCTTCCGCGAGCTGGTCGACAAGCATGCCGACAGCGCGGAGGCGAAGACGGCCCGCGAACACCTGCGCGATCAATGAACGCCATGACGGTCTCCACGCTGTCGAGCCTGTTCCAGGAGCCGAGCGTCGTCGCGACGGTCGGCGAGTTCTTCACCGCCGGCGGCATCCTGATGTGGCCGATCCTCGGCTGCTCGGTGGTGGTCCTCGGCCTCGCCATCGAGCGCTACCTGAGCCTGCGGCGCGATCGCGTGCTGCCGCAGGTCGTCGTCGACGCCGTCGAGCAGGTGGCCCAGGGCCGCGCCGACGTGATCGCCGCCGGCATCGCCGAGGCCGAGGCGCCGGCCGCGCGCGTGCTGGCCGCCGGCCTGCGGCGACGCGGCCGCGCACTGGCCGACGTCGAGAAGGCGATGGAGGATCAGCTCGCCGCCGAGTCGGCGACGTTGCGCGGCAACGTGCGCGGCATCAACCTGATGGCCGCGATCGCGCCGCTGCTCGGCCTGCTGGGCACCGTCGTCGGCATCGCCGAGGCGTTCGCCACCGTCGAGCGCACCGGGCTCGGCAAGGCCGACAGCAGCGAGGCGCTCGCCGCCGGCATCAAGGTCGCTCTCTACACGACGATCTTCGGCCTGTGCGTGGCGATCCCGGCGACGCTGCTCGCTTCGCATCTGCAGGCGCGCGGCCGTCGGCTCGCCCGCGCGATCGCCGATGCGGTCGCGCCGGCGATCGACGCGCTGGCGGCGCCGGTGCCGAGCAAGGCGGACGGCGGCGAGGACAGCCATGCGGCTTGAGCCCGACGACGCGGACGAAGAGATCGGCATCAACCTGACGCCGATGGTCGACGTGGTCTTCCTGCTGCTGATCTTCTTCCTCGCCGCGACCACGTTCGCCCGCGAAGAGGTCGAGCTCGACCTGCGGCTGCCGGAGGCGCGCAGCGGCGAGACCGGCGGTGACCACCGCGAACTGATCGTCAACGTGTTCGCCGACGGCCGCATGACGGTCGGCGGCCGCGAGGTGACGCTAGAGGCGCTGCGGCAGAAGCTCGCGGCGGCGGCGGCGCGCGACAAGGACCAGGCGGTGCTGGTGCGCGGCGACGAGGCGGCGCGGTTCGGCCTCGGCCTGCAGGTGCTCGATGCCTGCCGGCTGGCACGGCTCGGCAAGGTCGACTTCGCGGCGTTGCCGAACGACAAGTAGGTGCCCGTGGCCCTCGGCGCACGCACACGCACTTGGCTGATCCGCGGGTCCTGGGCGGTCCTGCTGGTCGCGGCATCGCTCTACGTCGGCATCCAGGTCGGCCGGCCGATCTACTACACCGACGGCGAGCGCACGCTGTCGGCGCGCACCCTGGCCGCCGGCGGCATGGTGGCCTGGCAGACGCCCGAAGTGGTCGCCGAGCTGCCCGGGCCGGTGCAGGGACGCGTCGCGGAGTTGCCGGACGGGAGGTTGCTCTACGGTCGCACGGTCGACGGCGGCACGACCGACCTCGTGCTGTTCGACCCGCGCCACCCGAACGTGCCGCCGGAACCTGCCTTCGGCCTCAATTCGCCGGGCAACGACCTGGCGCCGGCGCTCGCTGCCGACGGCCGCATCTGGTTCGCCTCCGACCGCGCCGGCGGGGTCGGTGGCTACGACCTCTATGCCGCGTCGCTGCGGCGCACCGGGTTCGGCGACGTCGAGCCGGTCGCGGCCTGCAACACCGCCCGCGACGAAACCGACCCGGCGCCGCATCCGAACGGGCGCGACCTGGTGTTCGTCCGCATCGACCGCGCGATCGAGGGTGAGCCGGGCACGCTGTGGCGCTGCGACCTCGGCAGCGGCCTCGACCCGCAGCCGCTGTTCGATCCGGTGCCGCGCAGCGGGCCGCACACCAACGACCGCGATCCGGCGTTCGCGGCGGACGGCGGGGCCCTCTGGTTCGTGCGCAAGGCCGTCGGCCAGCCGCTGCAGCTGCAGCGCGCGAGCTGGCAGAACGGCGCCGCGGCGCCGCCGCTGGCGATCGGCGAGGGCTGGGGTACGGCGGCGATGCGCGGGCCGGTGCCGAGCCGTGACGGCTTCACGCTCGGCCTCGTGCAGCCTCAGCCAGGGCAGGACGGTGGCGCCGCGTTGTGGTACCGGTCCACCGCCCGCGAGGTCTACCCCTGGTGGCCTGGTCAGCGCTGGCTCGAATGGTGGTTGCTCGGTGCGATCGCGTTCTGCGCGCTGCTGCTGGTGCTGTTGCATCTCGGCCGACACTGGTCGGCGCTCGACCTCGTCGTGCAGTGCCTGCTGTTGTCGCTGCTGCTGCACCTGCTGCTGTTCCTGTGGCTGATGGGCGTCGAGATCCGCGGCGCGCTGCTGCGCGGCCCCGACGACGGCAGCGGCTTCGTCGTCGCGGTGGTGGTGGACCGGGCGCGCGCCGCGGGCCAGCCGAGCGACGGGCCGAGCGGCAGCGAGCTGGCGGCGAACGTGCAGTTCACGCCGGCGCCGCGCGCGCTGGCCGCGGCCGCCCCGAACACCGACGTCGCGCGCGACGCAGCCGCTGGTTCGCTGGCTGCCGA
>CAYMRG010000264.1:0-7406 GCA_964392555.1 uncultured candidatus Brocadiaceae bacterium | reverse complement strand
GGCCACTGTCGGCAGCCTCGCCGGCACGTTCGCGGCGACCCATTGGCTGGTGCCGCAGTTCGGCTGCCGCGCGGCACTGGCGATCGGCGGGGCGAGCCTGCTGGCCGCGGCGGCGATCGTCGCCACGACCCGCTCGCGGGCGAAATTTGGCGCCGCTGTCCTGCTCGCTGCCGCCAGCGGCTTCCTCCACGGCGGCCCGCTGCGGCCACCGCAACCAGGCCGCGAGCTGTTGGCCGAACGCGAGACTGCGATCCAGTACCTGCAGGTGCAGCGCGAGGCGCGCGCCGACGGGCCGGCACGCACGCTGCTGCTGATCAACGAAGGCCTCGACTCGTTCCATTCGCTCTCGATCGCGGGCTCGGCCTTCACCGGCGGCGCCTACTACGATTGGCACGCGCTGGCGCCGCTGCTGGCGGGGGACGGGGTCAGGCCGACGCCGCTGCGCGTGCTGTCGATCGGCGACGCGGCGGGCACCCTGCGGCGCGTCTACGCCGGCGTCCACCCGGGGGCATTCGTCGATGGCGTCGACATCGACGCCGCCTGCTTCGAGCTGGGCGAGCAATGGTTCGGCCCGGCACCGAGCGAAGGCGGTCGCTACGTCGCCGACGGCCGGACCTTCCTGGCCCACGGCACCGCGACGTGGCAGGTGATCCACGTCGACGCCTATGCCCACCAGGTCTACATCCCGGCCCACCTTGCCAGCCGCGAGTTCTTCGCCGCGGCCTACGCCCGCCTCGCGCCGGGCGGCGTGATCGCCTGCAACGTCGGCGCCCTGCGGCCCGACGACAAGGTGCTGCGGGCCATCGGCACCACGCTCGCCTCGGTGTTCGGCCGCGCGCTGGCCTGCCAGGTACCGGCGTCGCGCAACTACCTGCTGGTAGCCCGGCGCGACCAGCCGCTGGACCCGGGACGGCTCGCCGGCTTCACGTTCGGCGGCGAAGCGCTCAACGGGCCCGATGTCGACCATTGGCGCGAGCTGGTCGCTGCGGCGGCCAAACCGAGCGCCTGGGTCGACGTCGGCAGCGGCGGGGACGAGCTGGTCGACGATCGACCGGTGCTCGATCAGCTGCTGCATGCCGGCTACGTTGCCCACGAGGCCACGGCCGAGCTGGTGCACTGCATGGGGGCCCTGGATCCGGTCGCCGCCGAGCAGCAGGCCTACCAGCGCCGCCTCGATCGCGACTGGCTGGGTGTGCTCGCCGGCGTCGCGGCGAGCCAGCGGCCGACCGCCTACCTGCGCCAGCTGGCCGGCGACGCCCGCTGGTCGCTGCGCGAGCTGGGCAGCGCCGCACTCGAATACGAGGAGGCACTGCGCCTCAGCGAAGCTGCCGACGAGCGGACGCGCCTGACGGCGAAGCTCGAGGCGCTCGCCGCTGACACCGAACCCAGCAGGCTGGCCGAGCGGACCGCGCGCCGCAACGGCTGGCTGCAGTGGGCGGTGATCGGCCTGGCCCTCGCCGCGTGCGCCGTCGCTCGGCGCGTCAGCTGACCGTTCCGGCGCCACGCGCGACGCCGTACGCGACGAGGCCCACGCCAGCAGGGCCGGCGTGGGCCTCGAACGTCAGACAGTCACCGCGGCGGCTGTACCGCGGTGGTGCGACCCGCCGTGTTACAGCAGGTCGAGGATGCCCGTCGCGTCGCTGGTCAGCGTTTCGACCGCCGCGCGGTAGTTGATGTTGCAGCTGACCTTCGAGTTCCAGCGCAGCGGCTCCTTGTCGGCCACACCGCCGAGTGCGACCGCGGCGAACGCGCGGGCGTAGTCGCTGAGCTTCTCGTCGAACAGCATCTTCTTCAGCGGGTCGATCGTGCGGCTGTCGCCGATGAAGCCGAGCGCCGAGGCGATCGCCGCGAGCTTGGCGAGGTTCGGCTCGCCTTCGGTCATCAGCTTCTGCAGCTCGTCGGCGACGGTCTTGTCACCGAGCTTGCCGAGCGCCACGGCGGCCTGCTGGACCAGGCGCGGCCGGCGGATCGACTTCGGCAGCATGCTGCGGATGTCCTCCGTCGAACGCGTGTCGTTCATCAGCGCGAGGCCGATCGCCAGGTAACCGGCGACGTCTTCCTGCGCGATGTTGTCGAGCATCTTGCTGCGCATCAGGTCCGCCGCGTCGGTGGCCTTGGCCAGGCCGAGCGCGACACCCAGCGAGCCGGTCAGCTCGGGCGTCTTGGCTTCCTTGAGTTCGTCGAGCAGCGTCTGGCCGATCAGGCGCTCGGGCTCCGGCGTGCGGCCGGCGTTCTTGTCGGCCTCACCCTTGAAGTAGGCGTAGACGCCGAGCGACAGCGCGCACCACGGCTTCTCGACTTCCTTGGTGCCCTTGTCGAATTCCTTCAGCACGGCTTCGCGGTTGAGCTCGCCGCCGATCTGGCCGAGGGCCAGGATCGAGAAGTACTTCGTCTGCTTGTCCTTGTGGGTGCCGAACGTCTCGAGCAGCAGGCGGCTGTACTTGCCGTCCGGGCATTCCTTGGCGCTCTTGTCGGTGTACGGCCGCGCCAGCTGGCCGAGCGCCAGCACGCAGGAACGGGCGATGTCGTCCGAGCTGCGCTTGACCTTGCCCTTGCCTTCGAGGTCCGCGGCGAACATCTCCTTGTAGTAGTCCGCCTTCGGGTGGTCGCGGCCGATCAGCTTGGCGATCGACGTCGGGCAGTGCGCCTGGATCAGCTGGTCGCCGGCGCCGAGGCTCTGCATGTAGTAGCCCTCGAGCACCTTCAGCGCATCGTCGAGCAGCGGCTTCTCCGCGTCGGCGGTGGGGTTGAGGTTCAGCAGGCCGATCGCGCTGACCGCGGCGACCTTGAGGTCCTTCTGGGCGACGGAGTCATCCTTCAGGGCCTGCGACATGACCTCGAGCGCCTTCTTCTTCAGGTCGAGGTTGCTGGTCTTGTAGGCGATCAGGCCGAGCCCGTAGAGCGCGAACGTGCGGGTGCGGAAGTTGACCGAACCGCCGGTCGCGTCGCGGCCGACACCCTTGTCGAGCGCGAGGCCGGTCAGCAGGTCGATCTCCTTCTCGTCGGCGATCGCGGCGATGCCGATGGCCAGCGCCGCGGTCTCGCGCAGCTCCTGGTCGGGGCGCTTCAGGCGCGGCTCGAACACGTCGATCAGTTTGAACTCGTCGTGGTTCACGCCGATCTTCGCCATCGCGATCATGCACGACGAAGCGATGTCGCGCTGGTCGGTCGAGTCGATCGCCTTCTTCAGCGCCGGCAGGACCGTGTTCTTGATCTGTTCCTCGGTCGGCTTCAGAGAGTCGCGCGCCGCGCTGCGGCGCGTCGAGCCGAGGAAGAAGTCGTCGCTACCGGTGACCGTGCCACCGGCCTGGACCTGCTCCTTGAGGCGGATGAACGGGTCCTTGTTGAACTCCCACCAGAACGACCACTTGGTCAGGTCGTCGGACAGTTCCATGCCGCGCGCGCCGGTCTTGGCAGCGCCACCGCCAGCCGGGCCGGCGGGGCCGCCGGTCGTGGGAGCCGCGGGGCCACCGGTCGTCGGGGCCGACGGACCAGGCGCGCTCGGGCCGGCGGGGCCACCGGTCGTCGGACCCGAAGGTCCACCGGTGCCACGGCCACCGCCACCACCTGGCGGCACGGTGTCGCCGGGACCGCGGTACTCACCGCCGTGGGCGTGACCGGTTTCCGGCAGCAGGGCCATCAGTCCGGCGCAGCACACGCCGGAGAGCAGGAACTTCTTCATCAGCAGTCTCCTTGGACTTCGCCGTTGGAACACGGCAGACGATCGGGATTCGGAAGGCGTACGGCGCTCGCCGCCACGGCCGCAGGTGCGGTCGGCCGGCTTGCACCGTCGGATGCGGTGCGCGCAGGCTGGCAGCTTACCCAGCCCGGCGCCGCAGTTGCAAAAGCAGGACCAAAAGCCAGTGGGGGTTCGGCGGCCTTTGCGTGGCGTCGCACGGTGGACGCGAAGCAGGTCCGCGTGTTACGCCACGGGAACAACAAGCCACTCAACCGGCAAACGGGCGCAGCAGCCGCACGATCGCCGCATGGGCCGGGCGACCGCCGGCGACCGTCGCCGTGTGGCCGACTTCGAGGGAGGCCAGAGGAAAGACGTCCCGCCCGCGCCAGTCGGTGAACCGGCCGCCGGCTTCGACGACGACCAGGCCAGCGGCGGCGAAATCCCAGATCCGGCCCTGTTCCTGCACGTTGGCGTCGAGTCGCCCGGTGGCGACGTCGGCGAGCTGGGTGACCGTGCTGCCGAACGTCCGGATGCGATTGCCCCGCCGCTGCAGCGCGGCGACGAAGCCGAGGTCCTGCTGGCCGCGATGCCATTGGCAGCCGACGATCGCCGCCGCGTCGAGGGGGCGTTCCGGCAGGCGCAGCGACCGACCATTGCGCACGGCGCCTGCCCCGTCGAGCGCCACGTAGACGGCGTTCTCGGGTGCGCAGTGGATACAGGCCAGCACCGGCTGGCGGCGCCAGAGCAGGGCGACCGACACCGCGAAATGTGGGAGCCGGTGGGCGAAGTTGCTGGTGCCGTCGATCGGGTCGACGACCCACAGCCACTCGCGGTCCAGTTCGGCCGCGGGGGTCTCTTCGCCGAGGAAACCGGCCGACGGCAGCAGCCGCAGCAAGGCCGCTCGCAACTGCCGCTCGCCGCGGAGGTCGACGCTGGTCACGTAGTCGCCGACGCCCTTGGCGTGGACGTCCTGCGGCCGCAACCGCGCCTGCGAGCGGCGCACCGTGGCGGCGACGTCGCGGACCGCCGCGACCACCGGGGAACGCAACCGACGCGCGGCGCGGTGGGCCTGGGCGAGCGCGGATCCGACGGGGCGTGCAGCCATGGCGGCATCGTGGCGTGCCGCCGACGGCCGCGCGACGGGATTCTGCGTGCACGGTTCCGCCACCGCCGCCAAGATGCGAGACCATGGTGGTTGCCGCGCATCTGCTTCGCTCCGCGACGCTGGCATGGCTGACGGTCACGCTGGCGGGCTGCGCGAGCGGACCCGATGTGCCGAGCGCCGCGTTCGGGCGTCGCGCCGCATCGCCGGAAGCTGGCGCGGCAACGGCGACCCCGGCCGACGCCGCCGCGGACACAGCGGGCAAGCCGGCCGTCCAGGACGCCGACGCACCGCAGCCTTCCGCACGCGACGATCGCGAACGCGCCCTGCGCGCGCTGCTGGCGACAGCCGCGGATCCGACCGGTGCGGCGCTCGAACTCGCGGAGCTGCTGACCGCGCGCGAAGCACCCGACGACGCCCTGACCGTCATCGACGCGGCGCTGGCGCGGCGGCAATCGGCGTCCTTGCGCGTCGCCCGCGTCGACTTGCTGCGCGACCTCGGCCGCCGCCACCTCGCGGTCGCGGAGCTGCGAACCGTGGTCACCGACCTCACCGTGCCGGCGACCCCGCCCGATCTGCTATTCGACCTCGCCGAGCTCGAGTGGCTCGAAGGCAACCGGGCGGCGGCGCGCACGGCCCTCGACGCGCTCGTCGCCCAGCACGCGGCGACCGACTGGTTCCTCGCCAACAAGCGGCAGATCACGAGCCTGCGCGACGAGGTGGCAACGGCCGCCAAGCCGCGGCGCATCCGCGTGCGCGACCTGTTCGGCAACCTGCGCGGTGCGCCGAGCGCGGTCACCCGGGTGAAGACCCTCGAAGGGCTGGTCGGCGATCCTTCGGCGACTTCCTCAGCAGGTTCCTCAGCAGCGGCGGAACCCGGCCGGGCGGCGCGGGCGGTCGCGATCGCGCTCGGCGACGAATCGCCGGCCGTGCGCACCCGCGCGGTCCAGCTCGCGGCCCCGGAACCCGACGTCGCGAGTGCCTTCTGTGCCGCCGCGCTGGTCGACCCTTCGCCGCTGGTCCGCCGCGCGGCCGTGGTGCGCACCGAGGAACTGCTCGGCGCGGCTGCCGTGCCGGTGCTGCTGACGGCGCTCGCGACCGAAGCGGATCCCGCGTGCTTCCGCGCGCTGCACGAGGCGCTCGGCCGCCGCACCGCCCTCGACCGGACGATCGATCTCGACGACGCCGCGGATCCGGCACAGCGCCAGGCCACGCTGGAGGCATGGAGGGCAGCGTGCAGCCCCTGATCCTGGTCACGGGTGGGGCCGGCTTCATCGGCTCGCACACCGCGCTGGCGCTGCGCGAGGCGGGCTTCCGCACGCTCGTGCTCGACAACCTCGCCGAAGGCCACCGCAGCGCACTGCTCGGCGAGCCGTTCGTCGCCGCCGACCTGCTCGACCGGCCGGCCCTCGACGCGGTGTTCGCGGCGCATGCAATCGCCGCCGTCGTGCACTTCGCGGCGCGCTGCTACGTCGGCGAATCGGTCCGCGATCCGGGCCGCTACTACCGCAACAACACGCTCGGCACGCTGAACCTCGTCGAGGCGATGGTCGCCGCCGGCTGCAAGCGGATCGTCTTCAGCTCGACCTGTGCGACCTACGGCGAACCGGACGCGGTGCCGATCGTCGAGACCTGCGCGCAGCGGCCGATCAATCCGTACGGCCACGCCAAGCTCGCCTGCGAGTACATCCTGCGCGACTTCGGCCCGGCCCACGGCCTCGCCGCCGTCGCGCTGCGTTACTTCAACGCCGCCGGCGCGGATCCCGCCGGACGCCTCGGCGAAGACCATCGCCCCGAGACCCACCTGATCCCGCTGGCGTTGTTCGCGGCGGCCGGGCGAACGCCGCCGCTGCGCATCTTCGGCAACGACTATCCGACGCCGGACGGCACCTGCATCCGCGACTACGTCCACGTCAGCGACCTCGCCGACGCCCACGTGCTCGCACTGCGCAGCCTGCTCGACGGCGAACCCGGCTTCCGCGCCTTCAACCTCGGCAACGCCACCGGCACCTCGGTGGCCGAGGTGGTCGCGGCGTGTGCCCGGATCACGGGCCGACCCGTGCCGCACACGGTCGTCGAACGCCGTCCGGGCGACCCGCCCCGACTGGTCGGCAGCACCGCGCGGATCGAACGCGAACTCGGCTGGCGCGCGCGCCGCTCGTCGATCGAGACGATCGTCGCCACGGCGTGGCAGTGGTTCCAGCAGCACCCCGACGGCTATGGTGACTGACCCTTTGCGGCCGGCAGGCCGCGTTCCCCGCCCGCCCCGACCGACCGCGCGCGGCGCGCGCCTGCTGCCGGCGACGCTGCTGCTCGCGACCGCCGGCTGCACGGTCGCCGACAACCTGTCGTTCGAGGAGATCATCACCGAGCTCGACAACGTCGCGGCGACGCATCCGGACCGCGCCGATGGCAAGGTGACCTACGCCGAACGCGCCGAGGTCTCGACGTGGTACGTGCGCCAATGGTGGCTGTGGCCGTTCCGCTGGGCGCTCGGTCCGGTGTTCGGCTGGCGCTCGATGCAGAAGCTCGAGAACCCCGCCGAACACGTCCGGCAACTGCTGATCGAACTGCCGGATGAGACCGGCGGCGACCTGCTGCCGTGCGCGTTGGCAACCGTGCGGA
>CAYMRG010000263.1:0-7410 GCA_964392555.1 uncultured candidatus Brocadiaceae bacterium | reverse complement strand
CCTCGACCTCTACCCCGCCGGGGTCTCAGCTACCCACACGACTTCCTGATGCGCCTCTACTCGATGCTCAAATCCAAGACGTCCTTCGCCGACATCGGCCAGGACGCCTACGACCGCGCCTACAACCAGCGCCGCATCAAAGGCCTCGCCAAAGCCGCCGAGCAACTCGGCTTCAAGCTTGTCCCGGCAACCGCTTGATCAGTCCTGTTCTTTGGAAGCGGGCCCCCCGAGGTGGGCGTCACAGGCCGATCTGCACCATCGTGCCGTTGGAGGAGACCAGGTTCAGCGACGTCGCGAGCGAGAACGCGAGCGCCTGGGCGCTGAACTGCAGTCCGGTCAGCGCCGGGTTGTTCGGGATCGCCAGCAGGAACGACGCCGTCGGGCCGGTGGCGGACAGCGTCGCCGAGCCCAGGTTGGCGTTGGTGTAGGCCTGGCAGCCGGCCATGCCGAGGAACGTCAGGTCGACGCCGGGCGGCGGGATCTGCGTGTCGCCGAGGAACAGGAACGCCAGCGGCACCAGCGCCTGGATGCCGTCGACCTCGTAGCGGAACGTGGCGTTGCCGAGCCGCGGCACGCCGTTGGTCGTCAGCGAGAGGCCCGTCAGGCCAACGTCCTCGACCTGAAGCGTCAGCGGCAGCTGCGTCGACAGGTCCTGCGCGCCGGGATCGCGCACCGTCAGCCCGGACGAGTAGCCGACGACGATGTCGCCCTGCGTCGCGCTGCCGGAGAACGCGCCCATCACCAGGGTCACGTTGCCCGTCGCGAGGTCGAACTGGAATTGGCACGTGTTCGGCGCCGTCGTGCCGAAGCTGTAGACACCGTTCCAGGTCGCGTAGGCGATGCCGCCGATCTCCTCGAACGTGATGATGCCGCTGCCAGCGGCCGTCTGGTTGTAGTCGTGCCAGCACGCGAACGTCGTCGCGGGGAATGCCACGAGCTGGGCGCCATCCGGCGTGTAGTCGATCGGATTGCCGGCGGCGGTGCCGATGTAGCCCTTCGTGCAGACCTGCAGCAGCGAGGTCGTACCACCCGGAACCGGCATCGGCGTCGACAGCGCGAAGCCCTGCTCACCGTCGAGCTGGCCCGTGGCGACCGTCTGGGCGGCCGCGGTCGGCGGCACGATCGTTCCCGGTACGCCGCCAAACACCACATAGCCGGTGCCCGTACGCAACCACGTCACGGTGGAGTTCTGCAGGTCGAACGAGCCCATCGACTGCAATTCGTAGAACGAGTCGGCGCGCTCCCCGCAGCCCTGACCGTAGTCGACCGCCGTGGCGCAGCCGACCGTGCCACCGGGCACGGCCACCCAGCCGGGCGACGTCGGCGTCAGCACGTACACGGCACCCGCGAGGTCGAAGGTGTTGGCGACCGGCCACTCCTCGTAGATCGTGGCCAGCGGCGAGATCACCGCACCGCTCGAGTAGTCGACGGGCGTCGGCTGCGTCGCGCCACCGCCAGGGCTCGCACCGACGTAGCAGGTGTAGCCGGGCGGCGTCGAGCTCCAGGTCGAACCGTTGGTCGCGCTGCTCGAGTAGAAGAACTTCATCTCGCCGCCCGGGAACAGCTGCATCTGCACCGTGAACGTCGGGCCCGAGGTGCCGAACGACACGCAATCGGACCACGTCACGACGCAGCGCGTCGGCGAGCTGTCGAGGAACACGTCGCTGCCCACCGATACATCCGCGCCCATGTCGGTCCACATCGGGCAGAGCCGCGGCGGTCCCGACAGCAGTTCGGCCACCGTCGGGCTGTAATCCGGCCCGGACGACACCGGAATGCCGGCGTTCGACAGGTAGCACATGCCCTTGGTCGTGATGTGGATGTCGGTGTAGGTCGAGCCCCCGAATGGGAACGCGAAGCCGATCGACTGGATCGGATACTCGTAGTCGAACGAGACCACGCCCAGCGACGTGCCATAGGGAGTCGAAAGACAGTCCTGCGCCATCGCCGGCGCGAGGAACGCACCGAGGGCCAGGGCAACGAGAGGGTACTTCATGAGGAGAGCGGTGCTTGGCACCGGGACGAGGTTGGCGATGCACGTCCGGTGACGTGCCATCGAGCGGGGGAGCCTATCCGAAGCATGGCGCGGCGGATGGCCACGGCGCGTACCACGAATGTCGCTGCGGCGCACCCGATCAGGCGGCGGCCTGCGCGACCAACGCCATCGCACCCATTGCCAGCTGCAGCAGCAGCGCGACCGCGATCCAGGCGCGCGGGCGCTGTGCCAGCAACCCCTGCACCGCAACGCCCGCACCGGGCGCCAGGCCCGCGAGCAGGGCCGCCGACCACGTGACGTCCGCGATCCGCACACCCGCGACCAGGAACAGGACATGCGCGAAGGCAAGCCAGGTCGCCTGACCGGCGGTGAACACGAACGCAGCGCGCCAGCAAAGCGGCACTATCGCCATGGCGACGACGGCCGACAGCGTGCCGGCCAATTGCGCCAGCAGTGCGGTGTGGCCGAGCCCCAGCAAGGTCGCATCGACGAACAGGGCGAACGCGGCGAGCAGGGCGGGCGCGGCCGGATGCGCCTTCACCAGCCACAGGCGCCGCAGCAGCCAAGTGGCGGCGACGATCGCCGCGGCGACGCCGGCCAGCGTCAGCCAGCGCTCCGCGGCGGGCCACCGCGCGACCACGCGCTGCAGAACCAGCCAGGTCGCCGAGGCCGCGAGCGGCACCGCGAGGATCATCGCGGACCGCGCGCGCAGCAGGCCGAGCGTCTCGCCGCTGGCGAGCACGCCCGCCGCGATCACCGACCACAGCAGCCATTCGGTCGCCTTCGGCGAAGCCCACAGCTCGTGCGGCCACGCCGGCCAGCCGTAGACGAGCCGGTAGGTCAGGTAGATGCCGGCCGCGGCGGCGAGCGGCGTCACGCGTGCTCCGAACACGGCGACGGCCAGCAGCGCGAGGGCCGCGGCGGGCAACGTCCAACCCACCGCCGACAGGATCAGGCCGATTTCCACCGGATCACGACTCCGCGATCACTTCTGCTCCTGCATCGCCTCGATCGCGATCAACAAGCCCACCTCGTCACCCAGCGCGTTCTTGTCGAGGCCGTAGGTCATGCCGAAATCCGAGCGCTTGATCGCGAACTCGGCCTCCCAGCCGACGCGCTTGCCGTACATCTCGGCCTCGCCGATCCGCGTCACCGGAATCGTGATCTCCTTGGACTTGCCGGCCATCGACAGCTTGCCGGTGACCGCGAACCTGCCATCCGTCTGCTTCGCGATCTTCGTGCTCGTGAACTCGATCGTCGGGTTCTCCTTGGCGCTGAAGAAGTCGGCGTTCTTCAGGTGGCCATCGCGCTTGGCGTCGTGCGTGTGCACGCTGTCGACGTCGATCACGATCTTGACCGAGCCGGTCTCCGGCTTGGCGGGATCGAGCGTCACGCTGCCTTCGACCTTATCGAACATGCCGTAGAAGTGCGCGGCATCCCCATGCATCTTGACGCGGAAGATGCACGAGCTGTGGACGGTGTCGACCGTCCAATCGTTGTCGCCGTGCGCCACGGCGGGCGTGGCGGACTTCGGCAGGGCGACGGCGGCGAGCAGAACGGGGATCAGGAGCAGGCTCTTCATGGTCGTGAGGTAGGGTTGGGTTCGGTTCGGCGGGCGCGCCGGACAGGTAACCGGCTGCGAACCGCGGCGATACGCACCGAGACCCGGAACGTGCCGGAGATTCGGCCCGGATTCCAGCAGCAGCGACGACGACGCCGCCTCAGGGCAGCGCGGCCGCCTGCGCCGCGTCCTCGCCCTCGTCGGCGTAACCCCCGAGACGGAACACCAGGTCGCGGTAGTTGCGCACGTCGAGCACGGCCAGCGACTGGATCGTCCGCAGGACCATCAGGTCGCGCCGGATCGCGGCGCCGCTGCGGAAGTCCTCGCGCAGTCGTTCGATCGCGGTCGCGGTCGGCGAGGCGCCATCGGGCAGCTCGAGCCAGGCGGACAGCATCGTGCGCACCTGGCAGTGGTCGTGCGCGAACGCGCGCCGCAGCGGCCGCCGCGCCGTGGCCGGCAGCGCCTGCCCGTGCCGCTCGAGCCACCGATCGACCGGGTGCGACGACAGCGCCGCCCGCAGCGCCTCCCACAGATCGCGCCACACGCCGCCCGGCGCACCCTCGGCGAGCAGCTGCGGCACGGTCTCCGCCCGCCACCGTTCGGCGAGCAGCAGCGTCCGCACCCGCCGGCGGTCGGCCACCCACGCGGCGGTGACCGCGAGTTCGCCGGCGACCTGCGCCGCCGGATCGACGGCGATGCCGTCGAGCGGCGGCAGCCAGGCGAGCGCGGCGTGCAGGGTGGCGACGTGGTGACGCAGCGTCTCGGCCGCTTCGCGCATCTCGAACGCCTCGCGCTCGTGCAGATGCAGGAACGCGAGATCCCGCTCCAGCTCCGACGCCTCGGCGAAGCGTTCGCCGCCCGTCCAGCCGCTCGGCGCGCCCGCATACCGCGGATCGACGCGCAGCCGCAGGCGCATCGCCTCGAGCAGGCCCGGCGCGCGCATGCGGTGGATCTTGCGCTGGGCGACGGCGAACGGCGCGACGCCGACCAGGCGGCGCTGCATCGCCAGCTCCGGATCGAACACCTCGCGGACGATGCGGGCGGCGCGCCGGACCGACCACGCGACGCGCTTCACGAACCACCAGGCGACGAACAGCGGCAGCAGCACGACGCGACCGCCCGAAAGGCGCTGCTGGTAGAACCGCAGCGGGTTGAAGCTGCGCTCGTGCTTGGGCAGCTGGTGCACCGGTCGCGTGCCGAAGATCTCGCGCAGCATCTTCTGTCGATCCTGCCGCAGCACGGCGACGACCTCGTCGCCGAACAGCGCCGTCAGCTGACGATCGCGTTCGGGATCGCCGCCGACGAAGTCGAGCGCGGTGAATTCGTTGGTCGGATAGCCCTCGGTGCCCGCCGGTTCCTCGACCTTGGCGATCGTGCGGCCCGACCGCGGATCGCTGCGCCGTGCCAGCCATTCCGCCATCTGACGCAGCTGCGCCGGCGGCGCCGTCGCCCGCGCGGCCAGCGGCACGCAGGCGCGGTTGTAGCCGGTGATCCGCTTCGCGCATTCGACCGCGATGCTCTCGGTGATGAAGCGGAACCACAGGTACGGCCCGCTGAGGATCGAACCATCGTCCAGCTTGAGCTTGCGCAGTCGCCGCCGTTCGCGCTTGTCGATGGCGAGGAAGTCGGTGCGCAGGTTCTCGATCGACGGGTTGGCGAGCAGCTGCTCGGTGGTCTGCACGTCGCTGATGTGCAGCGGCGCCCCGTCGAGGTAGTGCAGGTAGAGCAGGCCCATGCGGCCGGCGTCGAGCACGACGCCTGGATCTGCCACGGGCACGTGGGCGGGCTTGCCGGTGCGGACCGTGGCGACCTGGGCGCGGACCAGGTCGACGGCGCTCGCGACGATCGCCTCGTCGCCGAACACGCGCCGCACCAGGAACGGCAGGTCGACCGCCTCGTAGCGCGGCTTCACGCGCTCGAGCTGCGACAGGAAGCTCGCCTCGCTGGTCAGCCGGTAGTTCTCCGACGCCTCGCCGGCGATCGCCTTGAGCCAGCGGCCGAGGCTCAGCACGACGATGCCGAAGCTGCCGAGCACGATCAGCGGCAACGCGACGATGTTGCCGAGGATGTTGCTCAGCGTCCGCCACGGTACCAGCCAGTCGAAGACGACGAACAGACCGCCGAACAGCAGCAGCCGCACCGCCGGCCGCTGGCTCGCCTTGACCATCGCCGAGGCGACGCGATCGAGGATCTGCGGCCCGGTGACGATGCCGTGCAGGTCGGCGAAGAACAGCAGGCGGCCGTGCCAGCCGTCGAGCCATTCGGCGACGCGGCGCGCCAGGCCGACGATGCGCTCCTCGGCGGTCGCCGGCGCCGGATGCACGGCGAAACGACGGATGATCGGCAGCCAGCGCACCGGCGGCGCCGACAGCACGCGGATCGTCCGATCGAGCGCGCGCGCGTCGGCGGGGCGCAGCCAGCGGCCGATGTCCTGCGGCCGCAACGCCCACAGGAACTCGATCGCCTGGCCGATCGGCACGTCGCGGGCGTTCGCCGCGCCGACGCCCGCGCATCGAGCCGCGCGATCGTCTGCCGCGCCGCGGCGAGGCGCTCGGTCAGCAGCGCGAGCCGTTCGTCGCCCGGCAGCAGCGCGAGCAGCTCGTGTTCGCGGCGCAGCGCGGCGTAGAGCAGGTCGCGGCGCTCGTCCTCGACGATCGGCTGCTGGATCTCCGCCGCCGCCGGCACGAACACGAACTCGCGGTTGAGGATCTGCGCGAACCGCGCGGCGAGGCCGTCGAGGCCGCGCACCAGGAACAGCAGCAGCCGCGCCGAACGCAGCAGCGGCCGCAGCGCCTGCACGTATCGCGCCGACCAGGTGACGCGCAGCAGTCGCAATAGCCGCAGCACGACCGCGTTGTCGGCGATCCCCGGCACCTCGAGCGCGGGGAACAGGAACAGCACCGACGGGATCGCCGGCAGCAGGTCGGTGACGGCGTTGCGCAGGAACCACGACACGCGGCTCGGATGCAGCGTGAGTTCGAGCACGAAGTCGGCGATGAAGAACAGGCAGGCGATCGCCTCGGTCCACGCCAGCGCGATCTGCCACGGCGCCGACAGGTCGACGATCGCCGGCACCAGCAGCGTGGCCAGCACGACCAGCAGCAGCACGAAGTTCGTCGTCTCGACGAACGTGACGCCGCGGCGACCGAGCAGCGACTCGAGCCGGCGCGCCAGCACCCGGTCGTCGGCGGCGCGGCCGAGCCGGCGCGCGAGCCGGCGGCACGATCGGCTGTCGGCGTGTTCGGCGAGGGCGGCCATCAGCCGCGACGCCTCGCGCAACAGCTCGACCTGCAGCGCCAGCGGCAGATCCTCGATCGCCGTCGACAGCTCGGCGAAGCGCTCGTTCGCCTCCTCCTCCAGGTCGGCGCCGGGCCGCACCTTCGGCACGCCCTGCTCGATCGCCCGCGCGCACTGCGCCGCCAGCGCCTGCTCGTCGAACGCGCGCGCCGCCGCCAGCGCCTCGGCCAGGTCGAACAGGCCGGCGACGTCGCCCGGCGGCTCGCCGGCGGCGCCTTCGATGCGCGCGGCCAGCCATTCGCGGCGCGCCGCGGCCAGCGCCACCGCGTTGTCGGTCGTCGTCCCGCGCTCCCGCTCGAGCCACGCCATCTCGACCGCCAGCAGCTCGCGCGCGATCTCGTCGCTGCCGGCGACGGCGGCGCGTTCGGCCGCCAGCGCGCGCGCCAGCTCGGCCGGCCCACCGTTGGCCTCGTGCAGCAGGTGGCGCAGGCGCAGGATGGGCGAAGGGTCGGTCGGAGGCATCAGCGCCGGCGGTGCGAGCGGCGCGATTGTGGCAGGCGCGCGCCCCAACCTCCAGGGCCAGACCTCAAGGGCCAGACCTCGAGGGCCAGACCTC
>CAYMRG010000262.1:4884-7415 GCA_964392555.1 uncultured candidatus Brocadiaceae bacterium | reverse complement strand
CGGCGCCACCGTGGTCGGCGGCTCGGCGAGGCTGTGCGAGCGGCCGATGCACGACCTGATCCATTCGCTGCGCGCCTTCGGCATCCGCTGCGACGAACTCGGCGCCCCGGGCTGCCTGCCGGCGCGCGTCCACGGCGGCGCACCGGAGGGCCGGATCTGGCACGTCGCCAGCGCCACCAGTTCGCAGTTCGCCAGCGCGCTGTTGCTGCTCGCGAGCCAGCAGCCGCCCGCGAACGGGCCGATCGAGCTGTGGCTCGACGGCCAGCCCGTGTCGACGCCCTACCTCGACCTGACGCGGGCGATGATGGTGCAGAGCGGGTTGCGCGTCGATCGGCCGAACCCGGCCTGCTTCGTCGTGCACCCCGGCACGCCGCAACACGATCGCATCGAAGTCGAACCCGACGCGAGCAGCGCCGGCTACTTCCTCGCCATGGCCGCGATCACCGGCACGACCGTGGTCGTGTCCGGGTTGGGCAGCAAGTCGACGCAGGCCGACCTCGGCATCGCGCCGGCGCTGGCGCGCATGGGGTGCGACGTGACGATCGGCGAGCACGAGGTCCGCCTGACCGGCAAGCCGGTACATGGCAAGCCGCTGCACGGCATCGACGTCGACCTCGCGCAGATGCCCGACGCCGCGCTGACGCTGGCGATCGTCGCCGCCACCGCCGAGGGCACGAGCTGCCTGACGGGGCTGGCGACGCTGCGGCACAAGGAGAGCAACCGCCTCGACGCGGCGGCGCGCGAGCTGGCGCGCCTCGGCGTGCGCGTCGATGCAGGCGCCGACTACCTGCGCATCGAGCCGACCGGCGCGCTGCGACCGAGCGCGATCGACAGCTACGAAGACCACCGCGTCGCGATGGCGTTCGCCTGCCTCGGTCTCGTCACCGACGGCATCGCGATCGGCGATCGCGCGTGCGTGACGAAGTCGTTCCCGGGCTTCTGGGACGAGTTCGCGCGCTTCGCGGCGCATCACGACGAAGCGCGCGTTCGGTGACGACGGAGCGCGTTGCGTCGCAGCGCGAACGCGCGCGCTGGCGCGGGTGAACGGGTGAAAAATTCAATGCATTCCCACGGCACCTGAGCGCGGCCACGAGGCGTCTATGACCCGCCCCTCGTCGTCGCACCATGGAACAGCCCGCCCCTCTGCCAGGCCCGCGCCCCGAACTCGTACACCGACGTCCGTCGCAGCTGCGACCCGGTGAGACGCCGATCGGCTGGGCCGTCACTGCCAACCCGTCCGTCGGTTTCGCGCCGCGCAAGCCGAACGAGCGAACGCGCGCCGCCGACCGGCGCCTCATCGCCTACCGCGGTGACGGACATTTCGTCACGATCGCGCGCACCGGCGCCGGCAAGGGTCGCAGCTGCACCATCCCGTGGCTGCTGACGATGCCGAATCCGGCGATCGTGCTCGACGTCAAGGGCGAGGCGTTCCACACGACCGCCGCGTACCGCCGCGACGAACTCGGGCACCGCATCGTCGTGGTCGACCCGTTCGGCAAGGTCGGCGGCGGCGATCGACTCAACCCGTTCGATCTGATCCGGCCGGATCGCATCGAAGAGGACGCCGACGTGCTCGCCGAGCTGTTCCTCGAGGCCCGGGCCACGACGCTGCCGGATCCGTTCTGGGACAACCTCGCCCGCTCGCTGGTGCTCGGCGTCATCGCCCACCTCGCCGCGACCCACGAGCGGCCCACGCCGCGCGCGCTGCGCGACTTCCTGCAGGCCGAGGACGTCCCGTACCAGATGGCCGTGCTGCTCGACCAGAAGCAGGTCACGAACCCGCTCGCCAACCGCGAGTTCATGACGTTCCTCAACCACGAGAAGGACAAGGTGCGGCCGAGCGTGCTGTCGACCGCGCAGCAGCACCTGCGCACGCTCGCCAGTGAGAAGGCACTGCGGAGCGTCTGCGATTCGACGATCTCGCTCGACGACGTCGTCGCCGGCCGCGACTTCACGATCTACCTCGTGATCCCGCCGGAGAACCTCGCCTCGCACGGGCAACTGCTCCGGCTCTGGGTCGGCACGCTGCTGCACGCGGTGACGCGCCGCACGCGGCGTCCGCCGCTGAACACGTTGTTCGTGCTCGACGAGATCGCCCAGTGCGGCACCCTGCCGATCCTGCGCCAGGCGATGACCCTGCTGCGCGGCTACAGCATGACGACGATGACGCTGTGGCAGGACCTGTCGCAGATGCAGCGGCTGTACCCGGATTGGCAGACGCTGCTCAACAACAGCGCGGTCGTGCAGACGTTCGGCGCGTCGAACTTCGGCATGGCGCAGACGCTCGGCGGCGTGCTCGGCGTCGCACCCGAGCGCGTCCGCGACCTGCAGGCGGATCGATCCCTGGTCTCGGTCTGCGGCGCCGAGCCGTTCGAGGTCGACCGCATGGACTACCTGCGCGACCAGTTCCTCAAGCGCCGCAGCAGTCCGAATCCGTGGTTCGACGGCGGCCCGGAGGACGAGGGCCCGACTCGTTGAGCCGGGTCGCCCTGCGGGCGAGCCGGCCCCCAAGTCGACGCCGCAGCGGGGCT
>CAYMRG010000262.1:0-4784 GCA_964392555.1 uncultured candidatus Brocadiaceae bacterium | reverse complement strand
GTTGCATCACTCCCCGCGGTTGCGGTCCCCGCGTTGCGGCGTCCCAGCAATCCCTCGAGCCGGGTCGCCCTGCGGGCGAGCCGGCCCCCAAGTCGACGCCGCAGCGGGGCTGGTTGCATCACTCCCCGCGGTTGCGGTCCCCGCGTTGCGGCGTCCCAGCAATCCCTTGAGCCGGGTCGCCCTTCGGGCGAGCCGGCTCAAGGCACGAAGGTGAGGCCGACCGGCTGGCTCCAGGTCTTGATCGTGTACTGGTAGGCGGGGTCGATCGTGATGCCGCCGACGTAGGTCGTGAAGCCGATCAACCAGGTCTCGGGCGGGATCGTCAGCACGCTCTGCGCCTGCGCCGCGCCGTTGAGGTTGGTCCAGGTCGGCGACAGGAACGGGTTGCCGGCGAGCGCGAGGTCGAACAGCAGGTCGTGGTTGAGCGGGATCACGCGCTGGCCGCCGAGCGGGATGCCGGGCGCGGTGCCGAACGACCAGCCGAACAGCACGCCCTTGCCGGCGTCGCCCGGGCTCGCGTAGGTGTAGGTCACCGTGGTGCCGATGCTGCCGCTGCCGACCGCCGCGATCGTCGCGGCCGAACCCGTGGTCTCGAGCAGCACGTCGAGCACGACCGGCGTGTCGAGCGTCGTCACCGTGATCGGCAACGTGCGGCTGACGTGGCCCGCGGCGGCGAAGGTGACGTTCCACGTGCCGATCGGCAGCCACAGCCCGTAGCGACCGTCGCGGCCGCGGCTGCGCGTGACCTCGCCGTGGTTCATCTGGTTGGGGGCGAACGTGATCGTCGCCGCCAGCGGTGCCTCGCCGAGCGCCGACCGCACGTGGCCGCGCAGGGCCGGGCGCCAGTTCGTCAGCGCGCCGCGCACGCCGGGCCAGACGACGCCTTCTTCGGCCTGGGTCGCGGCGAACGTCGGCTGGAACGCCGTGCCGACCTCGATCAGGAACGACAGCGCGCCGCCCGCCGAGTAGTGGTCCTCCGGCGCCTCGCCCGAACCCGACGGGTCGCGCGTGCTGAAGCCCATCGGTGCGCGCAGGTCGTCGCAGTAGTGCTGCTGGAACGCGTACATCGTCGGGCTGACGGTCGCGCACGGCGCCCACATCCGCAGCACGTCCTGGCCGTAGCTGTGGAAGTCGAGGTAGATCTCGGGGCGCACCGTCGCCATCAGGTTGCGCATCGTCTGCACCTCGGGCTCGCTCGCCGCCGACGGGCCGCGGTAGGTCTCCGAGCTGGTCACCGTCGACGACCCGCAGGCGCCGTACAGGAACGGGTAGTTGCGGTTGCAGTCGACGCCGTAGTTGCTGCCGTTGTTGCGCCGGTTCTTGCGCCACAGGTTGTCGATGGTCCAGACGTGGTTGACGCCGTCGGGGTTGACCATCGGCACGAACCACAGCTCGTGGTCGTCGACCAGCGCGTGCAGCTGCGGATCGGTCGCGTAGCCGCCGAGCACGCGCTGCATCGCGCGGATCACCATGTGCGGCGAGTTGAGTTCGCGCGCGTGGTGCTGCGCGGCGAGCACGATCGCGGGTTCGTCCTCGTCGACCGCGACATTGTCGCTGACCACCAGCGCGAAGATCGAACGACCTTCGTGCGTGACGACGCCGCCCGGCAGCGCGGTCAGGTCGACCTTGCGCGCGAGCGTCGGGAACTGCGTCACCATCGCGTCGATCTCCGCCTCGACCTCGGCGACCGTGTAGTAGCCGGCGTCGATCACCGACGGCGACGCGGCGAGCTGCTCGGCCTCGATCTCGGCGTAGGGACGCCCGGCCTCGACGAACACCGCCGACGGCGCGATCGCCAGCAGCAGGCCGATCTGCGCGTCGTCGACGACGACGTCGACGTCACCGGTCGCGGCGGCCGCGCCGCAGCAACCGCCGAGCACGTCGAAGTGCTGCTGCAGCAGCAGGCGTTGCCCGGGCGTCGGGTTGGTGACGAGGTAGCGGCGGAGTTCCTGCGCGCGGACGGTGGCCGCGCACAGCGAGAGGGCGACGAGGATGGGGAAGCGCATGGGGACGAGCGGGGCCCGCACAGTGTGACGCGCCGCCGTCGCTTCGCCCAGCCCCTCTCGCCCTCTCGCCTGCTCGACCTGCTCGACCTACTCGACCAATGCCGGGAAGATCGCGCGCACCCGCTCGAGGTGCCGTTCGCGGTCGGCCGAACCCCGATCGGCGAACACGGTCAGGAGGGCGTAGAGGTCCTGCGCCGTGACCGTGTAGGTGGCCTTGGGGTCGTTTGCGAGCTGCCGCGCGAGCCGCCGCTGCGCCGTCTTCGGCGTCAGCACGACGGTCGGCTCGGCCTTCGCGCCGCCCGCCAACTCGCGCAGCGCGGCATCGGCCACCGCCCGCTCCTCGCCAGGCGGCGCGGCGAGCACGCGCCGGCAGATCTGGCGCGCCTTGCTCCACGACAGCTTGCCCTGGTGCAGCAGCGAGCGCACGCGCGGATCCATGCCCGGCACGTAGCGCAGGATGTCCTCGACCCAGCTCGTGCTCTTGTCGAGGAACGTGGCGATGCGCTCGGTCGACCAGTTGGCGTTGTTGAGGAACAGGATCGTGTCGAAGTAGTCGCTGATCTTCGCGTCGAGGCGGTCGGCGTTGAGCTTGAGGTTGAGCGCGCGGATCTCCTCGAGATCGCCGGTGACGACGCGCACGTCGATGCGATCGTAGTAGCCCGGGTGCTGCGCGCGGATCCGACGGATCGCGCTCAGCCGGTGGAAGCCGCCGACCAGGAAGTACTCGCGATTGCGTCGCTCCCACACCACCAGCGGCTCGAGCAGACCGTTCTTCAGGATGTCGTCCCGGTAGTGCGCGACCTTGCTCTCGTTGAGCTCGCGGTGGTTGGCGATCGCAGGGTGCTCCTGGATCTGCTCGATCGGCACGTAGTCGTAGCGCTTCGTCGTGACCATGGCTCGGGGAGTGCGTTCGCCAGCTTCCCCCTCGCGGGGGCCCGAATCCAGCAGCCAGGATGCGAACGGGCCCTTGCCTCCGGGCGGCCCGGTCCGGATGTTCGTCGCCATGGGCAACCGCGCTCCGCTCCGTTCGTTCCGCACGACCGCCGTGGCCTTCGTCCTGCTGGCCGGGACGTCGTGCAGCGGTGAGAAGACCGATCCCGACCAGCGCAACATCCCCTGGACCTACGGGCCGACGACCAGCGAAGCCGGCGCCGACCACCTGCGCGCCACCGGCACCAAGGGCGGCGCGGCGATCACGCGCGGCTGGCAGTGCTCGGTCGACAAGGCCAACCGCCTGACGATCCGCCCCTTCCAGCTCGCCGCGAGCCACCCGCTGTTCGGCAAGGTGCTGATGAACGTGCGCCTGTACGACAAGGCCGAGGCCGAACTGCAGACCGTGCAGACCGGGCCGATCACCGCCGAGAACGCGACGTTCACGTTCGACCTGCCGGAGGCGATCGCGAACCGGCTCTGCGATGTCGTGATCTGGTATCGCGGCGTCTGACGGCGGCGCCCTTCTCACCATGACCGCTCGGGTGCCGGAGCCGGCTTGACATATAACCGTCCGGATATATGTTGATGACATGCCCGCAGTCGCCGACGACGACGAAGTGTTCCGCGCCATCGCGGATCCGCAGCGCCGCAGCATCCTCGACCAGCTCGCGCGGTCCGGTGCGACGCCGGCGCTGCAGCTCGGCGAGGGCTTTGCCGGCAGCCAACCGGCGTTGTCGAAGCACCTGCGGGTGCTGCGCAGCGCCGGCCTGGTCCGGGTCCGGCGCGAAGGTCGCCGGCAGTTGTATTCGCTCGATCCGCGGCCACTCGTGCGCGTCGAGCGCTGGATCAGCCTCTACCGCACGTTCTGGAGCGACCGCCTCGATGCGCTCGCTCGCCACCTCGACCGCACGTCATGAAGGGCATCCATCTCGAGAAGATCTATCCGCATCCCGTCGAACGCGTCTGGCAGGCGATCGCGACCAGCCAAGGGCTCGCGTCGTGGCTGATGCCCAACGACTTCGAACCGCGGCCCGGCCATCGCTTCCAATTGCGCTGGAAGAAGGTCCCCGGCTGGCGCGGCATCGTCGACTGCGAAGTGCTCGAGATCGTTCCCCTGCAGAAGCTGTCGTTCAGCTGGCGCGGCGAGCCGAAGCAGCGACCGACCCGCGTGACCTTCACGCTGACGCCGACCGCCAGCGGCACGCGGCTGGTGCTCGATCACGATGGCTTCCGCGGCATGGGCGGCTGGTTCAGCAAGCTGATGATGAGCGGCGGCTGGAAGTCCAAGATGCTCGAACGCCAACTGCCGGCATCGCTCGCCGTCCTGCAGGCGAACGGCCTCGACGCGCTGGTGCCACTCGACCCGCACGGCGCCCGATGAAGGGCGACTCGTGGCCACGAGCCTGATTTCTCACCACCACCGCGACCGAGCGCGCCGCGTCAGCAGCCCTGCGGCGTCGGGCGAGCACCTGCCGCGGACCGCCCGACGACCACGCAGGCGCGCATTGTGCTGAACTCGCGGCGCTCAGGCAGACGACCGCGGCGGTGAGAACGGCGAAGCGGATCGGGAGGGTTCGCATGGGACCCGGCGGCGGGAACGACGCGATCGCCGCGCCGTGACGCGGAAAATCGCGCCGAACGAATGCGCCATGAACGGCCCCGATCGGCGCCGTGAACACCACTCCCTGGTCACGGCAGCGCTACGTAGACTGCCGACGCCATGCCGTCCGAGGATCTGCGCGACCCGACCGCCAAGCTGCCTCACCTTCTGCTGGCGGCGGCGGAGGAAGCACTGGGGCAAAGGCCCGCAGCGCGCGACGCAGCGTTCGCCGCCTTGTGCGAGGC
>CAYMRG010000261.1:0-7417 GCA_964392555.1 uncultured candidatus Brocadiaceae bacterium | reverse complement strand
TCGAGTTCGACATCGCCGACGAGGTCAGCGCTTCGCGCGCGGACGTCCAGTAGAGCTCGCTGCTGACGCCGAGGTTGTGCTCGGCGATCACGCTGCCGCCGTAGATGCCGATCAGGTCCGACAGCACGGTCAGCAGCGGACACATCACCGACAGCGCGACGACGCGCGGCAGCACGAGGTAGTTGACCGGATCGACCGACATCACCTCGAGCGCGGCGACCTCGTCGCTGACCTGCATCGTGCCGAGTTCGGCGGCCATCGCCGAGCCGACGGTCGCGGCCAGGATCACGCCGGTGATGAACGGGCCCATCTCGCGGCACATCGACAGCGCCGTGATCGTGCCGAGCACGGCCGTGTCGCCGAACCGCCGCAGCTCGATGCCGGTCTGCATCGCCAGGATCGCGCCGGCGAATGCGGCGACGATCATCGTCACCGGCAGCGACCGCACGCCGGCGTTGAAGGCCATGTCGAGCGTGAAGCGCAACCGGCGCGGCAGGAACGGCGTCGCGACCGCCGTGCGCAGCAGCAGGTCGCACACGTAGCCGGCGCGGTCGACCTGGTTGCCGAGCATGCGGCCGACGGTGGCGAAGACGTTCATCGGGCGGCGTCCTCGGCGGGGGCGGCCTTGCCGAGCGGGATCGGCAGGAACTGGAACAGGCGCAGCGTGCGCGAGCCGTCCTCGGCGCGTTCGTAGTTGAACAGGAACGGCACGCTCGACGACGCGGCGCCCTGTCGCTCGCGCTGCGTGTAGAGGCGTGCGGCGAGATCGAGCGAGTCGTCGTCGGCCGCGCGCTGCCAGCCGCTGGCCCATTCCCACAGGAAGCCGTAGTTCTCGCGGTAGCCGAGGCCGTTGCCGCCGCGCCACGGGAACGGCGACGGGAAGCTCCAGTCGCCGGCGACCTGGCGACCCTCGGCATCGTTGGCGACCGTGCGGTGCAGCAGCGGCCAGACCTTGGTGAACTCCTCGCGGTTGCCGTCCTTCTGCTGCTGCACGACGTGCCAGAAGAACGGCAGCAGGAACTGCTGCGCGGTGTGGCCGTCGGGATCGTCGTACTCGCGCCACCAGATCAGCGGCCACAGCATGGTCCAGGCGCGCTGGTCGTCGCTGCGGACGCTGCTGACGAACGGCCACAGCCACCACTGCGTCACGTTGTCCTCGGCGCGGTTCCAGTAGTAGCGGAACAGCGGCCAGAACAGCGTCAGCGCGGTGAACCGGTCCTGCATCCAGGTGTGCTGGAAGAACGGCCACAGCACCGTCCAGCCGTGCACCGTCCGGCCGTTGCGCCAGCCGAACAGCGGCCAGAACCAGAACCCCGCGACCGGATCGTCGGTCGCCTCGTTCTCCGTTCCCCAGGCGATCAGCGGCCACAGCGCGAATCGCCGGTGGTGGTCACCCGGCTGGATGTCGTGGCCGTAGAGCGGCAGCACGCGGAACCACGAGTGCTCGTCGGCGCACGAGCCGACACCGATCAGGGGCCAGAGGAACAGCCGGTGCCGGTGGGGCCCCTTGTCGACCCGCACGTAGAGCGGGAACAGGAAGGTGTAGAAGCGGTCGTAGGTCAGGAACTGCGGGATGTCGGCGTAGAACGGCAGCACCGCGAAGTAGGTCTCGCGCTCGTTCGCGGCCCAGCCGCCCCAGACGAACGGGAACAGCGCGTACCAGTCGATGTCGCGCTCGCCGGCGTCGTTGCGGCGGCTGCGCCAGCTCCACAGCGGGAACAGCCGCGACGAGGACTCCTCGTCGTCGCTGCGGGCGCGGCCGAGCGGCCACAGGAACTGGTGCTCGGTGGCGGCCAGCGTCGGCTCGGTGACGCGGCGGTAGAGCGGGCGGACGCGGAAGTCGTCGCCGCCCTCGGGGGTGCGCTCGTAGTGCAGGATCGGCCACAGGCAGTCCCACTCGAGCACCTTGCCTTCTCCGTCCAGCCGGTGGAACCACAGCGGCGAGAGGTTGAGCTCGCGCGGCAACAGCGAGCACGAGGCGGTCGCCAGCAGGGCCAGGCAGGCGATCGGGAGGCGGTGCTTGCTCGGCATGTCGCGGCCGGGAGGATACTGTGCGGACGGGCGCCGCGGCACGCAGGAAGTGCGCCGGAAAACCGCGCGCCGGCAGCGGGTGAAGGGCGCGCCACAGCGCAGGTTGCGGACCGGCGTCGCGGCGGCGACAGGATCCGGCCGGCGGATGCTCGCGCGTCGCGGCGGCCGCGGTATACCGTCGGCATGCTGCGCACCATGTCCGGCATCCAGCCGACCGGCAACCTGCACATCGGCAACTACCTGGGCGCCCTCGTCAACTGGGTCGAACTGCAGCGGCAGTATGAGTCGTTCTTCTGCATCGTCGACCTGCACGCGCTGACGCGCATGACGGCGGCGAACTGGGAAGCTGCGCAACTGGCCCGCAATGTCCGCGAGCTGGCGATCGGCATCCTGGCCAGCGGCGTCGATCCGGAACGCGCGACGCTGTTCGTCCAGTCGGCGGTGCCGCAGCACGCCGAGCTCGCCTGGATCATGAGCTGCCTGACGCCGATGGGCGACCTGAACCGCATGACGCAGTTCAAGGACAAGAGCGAGGAGAGCCCGGACATGGTGACCGCCGGCCTGTTCACCTACCCGGTGCTGCAGACCGCGGACATCGTGCTCTACCGCGCCGATCTGGTGCCGGTCGGCGAGGACCAGGACCAGCATCTCGAGCTGGCCCGCGAGACGATCCGCCGCTTCAACTTCAAGTTCGGCCCGACCCTGCCCGAGCCGAAGACCGTGCGCAGCCAGGCGCCGCGCGTGCTCGGCCTCGACGGGCAGAAGAAGATGTCGAAGTCGCTGAACAACGAGATCGGCCTGTTCGAGACCGCCGAGGAGACCTGGCAGAAGCTGCGCGGGGCGAAGACCGATCCGGCGCGCCTGCGCAAGAGCGACCCCGGCCATCCGGAGGTCTGCAACATCTTCAGCTACCACGGCTTCTTCACCGGCGACGCGGAGCGCGCCGAGATCGCCGCCGGCTGTCGTTCGGCCGGGCTCGGCTGCGTCGACTGCAAGCAGCGGCTGGCGAAGAATCTCGAGGCGGTGAAGGGACCGATCCGCGAGCGCGCGAACGCGCTGCGCGAGCACCCGGCCCGGCTCGACGAACTGCTCGCCGAGGGCGCGCGCCGGGCGCGCACCGCGGCCGAGGCGACGATGGAACTGGTGCGCGATCGGCTCGGCCTGCGTCAGCCACACCGCTGACGCCCGAGTTCTGCGACCGGGGATGGAACCGAGGAGGGAAACGATGCCACGACAGCGAACGAACGTCGGCCGCGCCGCGGCCCTGGTGATGACGGCGGTGGTCCTGGCCGGGTGCGGCAGCGCGCCGGTCGCCCCCGAACGCCTGCAGCAGAGCGAACAGCAGCTGCTGCGGCCGTTCGCCCGCGACCAGGTGGTCGGCTGCAGCGAACTCGACATCGCCTGCACCGCGAACTTCAACCGGAACGTCGGCAAGCCGGCCGTCGACCCGCAGTTCCACCAGGTGACGAAGCGCCAGGTGGACGGGGCGACCGAGGTGGTGTGGACGAACCTCACCGGCAACGCCAGCAACGCGTTCGTGGTGACCGTCGGCCCGACCGCCGAGTTCACCGACCAGGGCCTGGTGCAGCCGGCACGGACGACGTTCCGCGTCGTCAACCAGGTCCGGTTCCGCGTCTACGAGGGCAAGCACGCGCTGGCGCTCGAGGCGCGCGCCAGCGGCGACTTCGTGTTCGTGCAGGACGCCGACGGCAAGCCGCGCGAAGTGCGCGAGTTCGCGATCGTCGACGGCACGTTGCGGACGCCATGAGCGATGACGCCATGACCGTCGATTCCGTCACCGGCCGGCGGCGACGACCGGACCGCCGGGCGTGGTGGACCACGGCCCTGCTGCTGGCGGTGGCGTGCGAGTCGCCGCCGCGGCCCGCCGATGGCGGCATCGATCCGCGCGTCTACCGCCGGTGCACCGACCCCGAGCTGAACGCGGCGTGGCAGCGCGGCGCCCAGGCGCTCGCGCGCGGGGCCGCCGCCGAGGCGTTGCCCGACCTGCGGCGCGTCGCCGAGCGGTGTCCCGACCTGGTGCCGGCGCAGCTCGCCTACCAGGACGCGGCGCTGGCGGTTGGCGGGGATGCCGCGACGGCGATGACCTCGTTCGTGCTGGCGATGCCCGAGCACCAGGTGGTGCCGGGGCGCGCCTCGCCGGTGCCGGCCTACCTCAAGGCCCGCCTCGCCGACACCTCCTACGCGCAGGGCAACACCCTGGAGTCGATCCTCGCCGCCGATCCGTCGTTCGCGTGGGCCCATCTGTCGCGCGCCCGCGTCAGCCGCAAGCAGGGCCAGCTGCTGGCGGCGATCGACGGTTTCGGCCGCGCGATCGCCAACGACCCCGAGCTGCACGAAGCGCTGCTCGAACGGGCCCGACTGCTGTTCGAGGTCGGCCGCGAAGAGGAGGCGGCGCGCGACTACGGTCGCTACGTCGCCAGCGTGCCCGACGACGACCGCGCGCGCCGCGAATACGCGCAGCTGCTGCTCTACCGGCTCGAACGCGGCGACGAGGCGCTGGCGTTGCTCGAGGTGCTGCGCGCCCACGACCCGCAGTCGGTCGCCTTGCGGATGGACGAGGCGGCGGCGCAATGGCTGGCCGGCCGGCCGCTCGACGCCGTTCGGGGTTACCTCGCCATCCTGCGCGACCACCCCGACACCGCGCGCGCCGCCTACAACCTCGGTCTGCTCTACTACGAAGTGCTGCCGAAGGACGAGGCGGGGCGACGCCGCTACTGGCCGCGCGCGCGCAACGCGTTCGCCCGCTTCCTCGCCACCGGCGGATCGAGCACGGCACCGGGCGCTGGCGCGGCCACTGCGCCGACCGACGGCCACGAGCAGTTCGAGCGGACGATCGGCGTGCCCTACCGGCTGAAGGTCATCGCCGATCTGCTGGGGGCGGCGCCGGAGCCTGCGGGCGAGGTGCCGCTGGAGAGCTTGCAGCTGCCGCCCGGAGGGTGAGCTCGGCCAGGCCGAAACTGGCGAGCTGCGGCAGCAGCCGCCGCCAGTCGGCGGCGCGCAGCGCGTCGTCTGCGGGGCCGGGGCGCACGATGCGGCAGCGCGGCGAGTCGATCTTGGTCAGCTCCCAGCCGTCGCCGTGCGGCCGCGCCAGCAGGTTGCGCAGATCGAGGTTGCGGTCGCGGAAGCCGCGGTCGTGCAGCGTCGCGACGAACGTCCCGAGCGCCGTCGCCAGCCGTTCGCGATCGCCGGGGGCCAGCGTCGGCAGCAGGCGGTCGAGCGAAGTGCCGGGCCAGGCGCGGGTCCACAGCACGGCGGCGGTCAGGAAGCCGAAGCGCCGCGCTTCGAACACGGCGAGCGGCTCGGCCGCCGGCAGGCCGGCGGCTGCCAGCCAACGCAAGGCGTCGAATTCTCGGCGCGCCCGCGAGGCGGCCCATGGCGCCGTGTGGCGACCGAGGTTGGCCAGGCGTTCGCGCCAGGTCACGTAGCAGTACACCTTGCGGTAGACCCCACCCGTTGCGGTGTGATGGAGGCGCACCCACGACGAACGGTGGTTGGTCGCAATCGCCCCGGTCGCTCGGCCGAGCCACTCGTCGGCCGCGGGCAGGTCGGGTGGCAGATCGGCGCCTTCCGCTGCACCGCGAATCTGCACGAGGGTCGTGGGGATCCTTGTCGACACTGTCTCCACAAGAGTATAGTCGGCGCGGCTTTGATGCTTCTCGTCTCGATCGGTCGACCGTCGGTACCCGTGCACTACCGGCTCGGCCTCATCCGCGCGAAGCCAACCGGAGGCGCCTGGTGAAAACCATTACCAAGAAGGAACTGGTCTATCGCATCGCGGAACAGACCGGTGTGACCAAGGTCGTGGCCAAGGAAGTGATCCAGTCCTTCCTGAACTCGATCATCGACGAATTGGCCGAAGGCAACCGGCTGGAGTTTCGTGAGTTCGGCGTGTTCGAGTCGCGCGAGCGGGCGGCCCGGTTGGCGCAGAACCCGCGCACCCTCGAGAAGGTGCCGGTGCCGGCCAAGCGCATCGTCAAGTTCAAGGTCGGCCGTCTGATGCGCAAGAAGGTCGGCGGCGAGGACGTCGGCGACCTGACGCTCGACGACCACGACGACGACGACGTGCCGGCCGCGCCGCGCGCGGCGAAGTCGCGGCCGGGCAACGAAGCTTCCGGCATGGCGTGAGCCGCGCCGCGCGCCGCTAGTCCTCGCGCGCTGGCGCGTCCCCGCTAGCGCTTCGCCCGCGACGCCTTCCGGCGCGACTTGCCGCCGATCGCCGTCGCCAGATCGGCGATCAGGTCGGCACAATCCTCGACGCCGACCGACAGGCGGATCAAGCCGTCCGCCAGACCCGCGCGGTGGCGTTCGGCCGCCGGGATCGACGCGTGCGTCATCGACGCCGGATGGTCGACGAGGCTCTCGACACCGCCGAGGCTCTCGGCGAGCGAGAACACGCCGAACGAGCTGCAGACGCGCATCGCCTCGGCGACCGTCGCCTTCAGCTCGAATGACACCATGC
Organism: uncultured candidatus Brocadiaceae bacterium; assembly: GCA_964392555.1. Taxonomy (GTDB): domain Bacteria; phylum Planctomycetota; class UBA1135; order UBA1135; family UBA2386; genus CAYMRG01. The sequence continues at coordinate 906 of CAYMRG010000261.1, read as the reverse complement.
CGCCGCCGGCGCGCATCTGCCGCTTCGCGATCTTGTGGTTCGCGTGGCTCGGCAGCCCCGGGTAGTAGACACGGGCGACGCGCGGATGTGCCTCGAGCCACTTCGCCACCTGCAGCGCGCTCTCGCAGTGGCGCTGCATGCGCAGGTGCAGCGTCTTGGTGCCGCGCAGCACCAGGAAGCAGTCCATCGGCCCCGGCGTGCCGCCGCACGAGTTCTGGAAGTGCATCAGGCGCTTGTGCAGATCCGCGTCGTTGCTGATCAGCGCGCCGCCGACGACGTCGCTGTGGCCGCCGAGGTACTTGGTCGTCGAGTGCACGACCAGGTCGCAGCCGAGCGCGAGCGGGTTCTGCAGGTACGGCGTGGCGAACGTGTTGTCCGCCAGCGACAGCACCTTGTGCCTGCGGCAGAGCTTGGCGATCGCGGCGAGGTCGCAGCAGCGCAGCAGCGGGTTGGTCGGCGTCTCGAGCATCACCAACTTCGTGTTCGGCCGGAACGCCGCCTCGAGCTGGGCCAGGTCGGTCAGGTCGACGAACGTCGTCGTGATGCCGAACTTCTCGTAGACCGTGCGCAGCAGCCGGAACGTGCCGCCGTAGAGGTCGTTGCCGGCGATCACGTGGTCGCCTGCCTGCAGCAGGTTCATCACGCAGGTGATCGCCGCCATGCCGCTGGCGAAGCCGAGGCCGAAGCGCCCGCCTTCGAGCGCCGCGAGGTTCTGCTCGAGCGCGGTGCGGGTCGGGTTGTGCGAGCGCGAGTAGTCGTAGCCCTTGGTCTTGCTCGGCGCTTCCTGGACGTAGGTGCTGGTCAGGAAGACCGGCGTCATGATCGCGCCGGTCGTCGGGTCGGGCTGCTGGCCGGCGTGGATCGCCAGCGTGCCGAAGCCCGGCTTGGTTTGGCTCTTCATCGGCG
>CAYMRG010000260.1:0-7437 GCA_964392555.1 uncultured candidatus Brocadiaceae bacterium | reverse complement strand
AGGCCCGACACACCGAGCAGGCTCGACAACGTCAGCCGGCGCACCTCCTCGAGCCCGTGCGGGTCCGTCGCTCCGAGCAGCACCGACAGCGCGCTGCCGGTGACGAAGATCGCCGCCGAACGCGCCTCGATCTGCGAACCACTCGTCGACAGCGCCCGCATCGCCAGCACCGCGGTCGCGACGCCACTGCCCACCGCCAGCAGGAGCGCGAGCGTTTCGGTGTGGCTGCCGCCCGGCAGCGCGGCCGGCGCCAGCCCGCACCAGATGCCCACCGCGATGCCCAGCGTCGACGCCTGGCCGATCGCCGCGCTCAGGAACACCTGCTGCCGCAACACCAGCACGATGCCGCAGCACGGCAGCAGGGCCGCGAGCAGCAACGCCACGGTCCACGCATCGCCGAACAGCGACCAGGCGGCGAAGAAGTCGGCCATGTCACACCCCGCCTTGCAGCCAGGCGGCGAACGCAGGGTCCGTGGCGAGCACGCGGCGCTCACCGCTGCGCACATGCCCGTCGTACACGAACGCGACGTGCGTCGCGTAGCGCTCGACGAGCGCCAGGTCGTGGCTGACGTGCAGCATGGCCAGGGACTCGTCCCGTCGCAGCCGTTCGAGATCCTCGAGCAGCCGCCGTGCGCCGGCGGCGTCGAGGTTGGCGGTTGGCTCGTCGAGGACGAGCAGTTGCGGCCGCCTCGCCAGCGCACGGGCGACCAGGACCCGCCGGCGCTGGCCGAGGCTCAGCGCGCCGACATCGCGGCGGGCGAGATCGGCGACGTGCATGGCCGCCAGCGCCTGCCCGACGCGCTGCCGACGGCGGTCCATCCCACCGTCGTCGCGGTCGAGCGCGAGCTGGACGAACTCCGCGACGGTCACAGGCAGGCTCTGCCGGAAGCGCAGCTCCTGCGGCACGTAGCCGACCGCGCGCCGCGACGCGACCGCCGGCGCGCGCCGGATCGTCCCGGCCAACGGCGCCAGCAACCCGAGCAGCGTCTGCACCAGCGTCGACTTGCCGGCGCCATTCGGCCCGAGCACGAACCACGCCTCGCCGGCGGCGATCCGCAGCGCGACGTCGCGCAGCAGCGGCACGCGCCGCCCGACCGACAACCCGTCGCCCTCGATCAGGGCCACCGCCTCGCCGTGCCGAACGTCGTTCACGATTTGGCCGACAGCGCGGCCACGACCGCCGTCACGTTGTGCCCGATCCAGGCGAGGTAGTCGTCGCAGCCCGGCAGTGCGCCGACCTGGTGCGCCAGCGGCGCGAGATGCGCGCCGGCCGCCTCGGCGACCAGCCGAGCGTGCTGTGGCGCGAAGTACGGCGCGGTGAGGATCGCCGTGACGTGCTCGGCGCGCATCCGCGCGATGAGCTTCTCGAGGTGCGCGGTCGACGGCGCGATGCCGGGCTTCGGCTCGAAGAAGCCGATCACCTCGATGCCGAAGCGGCGCGCGAAGTAGGGCCACAGGTCATGGTCGGCGACGACCTGCGCGCCGCGATGGGCCGCCATCGCCCCGCACCAGCCGCCGAGCTTGCCGGCGTCACCCTGCGCCTCGAGCAACGCCGTGAGCTTGCCGCGCGCGAACAGTTCGCCGAGCTTCTCGACGTCGGCACCGTAGAGCTTCGCGACCTCGGCGCCGAACATGGCCGTCGCGAGACGTTCGCGGAACGACGCGAATGCCGCCGCGAACCGTTCCTTGGCGGCGGGACGGACCTCGGCGAAGCGATCGCGCAGCAGCGCGGCGACCCGCAGGCCGGCCACCGGGTCGCTGAGGAAGTGCGGATTGCCCCCGGCGTGCACGTCGCCGAGGGAGCGATCGACACCGCCCGTCGGCACGCCCAGCTTGTCGACGACGGCGCTCGCATCGATGCGTCCGCCCCCGCCGGGCAGCACCGCGGCATTGCGCGCGTTGGCGACCAGCAGCGGCAACCAGCCGATCTCGAGTTCGAGGCCGACCTCGATCAGCACGTCGGCGTCGTGCAACGCCCTGATCATGCTCGGCCGCGCCTCGACGAAGTGGGGATCGCCGGGGCCTGGCACCAGCACCGTGATGGTGACGTCCGCACCGCCGATCTCGTGCGCCAGCGCGCCGAGATCCGGCGTCGTCGCGACGATCCGCAGGGGAGCAGGATCCTGCGCCGGCAGGGCGATGCCGACGGACAGCAGCAACAGGGTCGGGAATCGCATGGGTCAGTACCGGTGCGGCGGGTGTTTGCCGATCAGCATCTCGAAGCCGAGCCAGACCGAATGCGCGGGGTCGGCGAGCGCATCCGAGTCGTCGTAGGAATACTGGAGCCGCAGCCGCGAGAACTCCGACGGATGGTACGCGAGCAGCGGCGTCAGGCGGAACCGATTCGTCCGCTGCGGATCCGCCGCGCGGTCGAAGGTCTGCGACACCGGGTCGTAGCTCGCACCGGCGCCGCCGACCCACTCGCCGCGCAGGCCGATCTCCCATTGCGGCGTGAAGCCCCACAGCACCTGCAGGTAGCCGCCCTGGTCATGCAGGGTCGCGCCGGGAACAGCCACCGGCGCCAGCGGGTCGCGGTCGTCGACCTGCGCCGCCGCGTCGAACACCCGGGCCAGGAACTCGCCTTCGACGGTGACGAACGGCCAGCCGCGCTCGGTCTGCGGCGGGCGCCATTTGTAGACCGCGTCGACGCCGTAGAGGACGGTGTCCGCGCCTTCGCCGGTGGCGTTCGGTCCACAAGCGAACGATGCGCCGACCGCGGTGCTGTGGGCGCTGTCGAAGTCCCAGCTCGTGGTGGCCCGCACCGTGTAGAGGAGATCGCCGAACGAGCGCACCGGCCGCGCGTCGTAGGCGCGACCACCGATGCCACCTTCCGCGTATGCCTCCTCGTTGGCCAGGAAGCTCGGCATCTGTTCGCCGTCGGCGTTCTGCACGCTGACCAGCAGCTCGGTGTAGTTCGCGGTCGGCAGCAGCCACGCGAGCCGAGCCCCTGGCGACCGCATGCCGTCGCCACCGAACAGGCGCGTCAGCGCGATCGGCTGGTCCTGCCATGCCCAGGCATGCGGATGGCTCGGATTCATGCGGCCGAACTCGGTGAGGAACATGCCGGCGCGTGCCTGCAGACCTCCTGGCAAGGCCTGGGTGGTCGCGTAGGCCTCCTCGAGTTCGGCGATCGTCTCGCCGCTCGCCGGGTCGATGCCGAACACCAGGTTCGCCTGCAGCAGGAAGTAGGGATCGACCGCACCGCCGATCGACAGTTCGGCCTGGCCCAGCGTGAAGCCGCGCCGGCGCGGCTCGTGGCCACCGCCCTGCAGCGTGCCGATCACGTCGTCGGGCTCGGTCGAGGTGCCGGCCCCGAGCAGGACGTCGAGCGACAGGTCGGTGAGGCGCAGGGCGTCGGCCGAGGACAACGCCGGGGCCGGCGCCTGGCCGAGCGGGAGCGCCGCACCGCCCCCCAAACCCGACGGCGAGTCGGTGCCGAGTGCCCGCATGGCCTCGTCCAGGGCCCGTTGCCGGACGGCGTCGCCACTGGCCTGCTGCGCACCCGCCCTGCCTGCCGCAACCACGACGCACAGGATCGCCGCTGCATGGCGGCCAACCGAGCTGCTTCGCCTCGGGATCGCAATCCGCATGACGGCCGAGTGCCGCCCCTCGCCGGAGAGTTCCACGATTTCCCACGTCGTGCCAGACGACTTGTCGTAGTCCACCACTTCTTCTAGCCTCCCGCCCCCCGATGCCCGACCAGGCCGCCAGCGATCCGTGCCCGTGCTGCCCACCCGACGGCAGCGCGCCATGGCACGACCAGGTCGCGCCACACCTCGCCCGCGCCCACGCCGCGGCGCGCGCGCTGCTCGGCTGCGACCACCTGGCCGCGGACGCGGTCCAGGAGGCCCTGTTGACGCTTTGGCGCAGCCCGACGCCGGCGGACCTGCGCGGCTGGCTCGTCCGCACCGTCGTCCACCGCGCGCGCCACCTGCGCCGCACGCTGCTGCGCGCCACCCGCCACGAACATGCCGCTTCGGCGCACTGCGCGCTGCATGCCGGCTGTGACAACCCGCTGCACGCCGCCCACGCCCACGAACTCGGCCAGCGCATCGACCGCGCGCTGGCGAACCTGCCGGCCGACCAGCGCGAGGCGTTCATGCTGCACGGCGACGGCGAAACCGACTATGCGGCGCTCGCCGCCCGCCTCGGCGTGCCGATCGGGACCGTCCGGTCGCGGCTGCACCGCGCGCGCCGGGCCCTGCAGGGCGCCCTGGCCGACGCGCTGAGCTGACGCCGACGCGACGCCGTTGCCGCCATTGCAGCCGACGCGCGCGGGGCCGAAGATGTGCCGGTGCTGCTGGTCCTCAGTTTCGCCGCCCTCGCGCTGGGCCCCCTCCTGGTCTGGCTGGCACGGCGCCACGCGTGGTCGACGGTCGGCCTCGACAGCTTCTGCCTGCTGACGATCAGCGGCATGGCACTGCTGCACCTGCTGCCCGAATCGGCCGCGCAGGCCGGCTGGCTGGTGCTGCCGATCGCGCTCGCCGGCTTCATCCTGCCGACGCTGGCCGAACGCACGCTGCACGGCAACCACGCCAGTGTCCACCGCACCGTGCTCGCGCTCGGCGTGCTCGGCGTCGCCGCGCACGCATCGCTCGACGGCCTGTTCCTCGGCGACTGGGCGACGCCGGTCGACGACGGCCACGGCCACGGCGCGCACACGCACGAGGTCACGGCGTGGGCGATCATCCTGCACCGCATCCCCGAAGGTGTCGGCATCTGGTGGATCGTGCCGCGCACGCTCGGTGTGCTGCCGGCGATCTGGATCACGCTGGTCAGCGTCGGCGCGACGCTGGTGTCGTTCTTCTACGGCGGCAGCCTGCTGACCGACGCCTCGCAACGCGGGCTCGCGATGCTGCAGGCGCTACTGATCGGCTCGCTGCTGCACGTCGTGCTGCACTCGCACATCCCGGCGCCCCGCGAACAGGGTCGCTGGCGCATCGCGTCGGTGGTCGGCGCGGCGCTCGGCGCGGCCGTGCTGTGGTTCGTGATGCACGACGCACACGACCACGGCGACGCCGCCGCGCACGGACCGGCGCAGATCTTCCTCGACCTCGCGATCGAGTCCGCACCGGCGCTGCTGCTCGCCTACGTGCTGGTCGGCCTGTGCCACGCGTTCCTGCCGGCCGACTGGTTGCGCGGCATGACGCGCGGCAACACCTTCACGCAGGCGTTGCGCGGCGTCGCCGTCGGCCTGCCGCTGCCGGTCTGCTCGTGCGGCGTCGTGCCCATCTACCGCGAGCTGATCCGCCAGGGCGCGGCGCTGGCCGCGGCGCTGGCGTTCCTGGTCGCCACTCCCGAACTCGAGCTCGCCGCGGTCACGCTCACCTGGCAGCTGATGGGCCCGTCGGTCGCGTTCGTCCGCATCGGCATGGCCGCCGTGCTGGCGCTCGCCGTCGGCATGCTGGTCGGCTCGCTCGTCAAGGACCGCCGCACCGCCGCCGCCGAGGTCGCGGGCGTGATGCCGGAGTCGACCCACGGCGGGTTCGCCGAGCGGCTCCGCACCGCGCTGCGCTTCGGCTTCGGTCCGGCCGTCGACAACACCGCGACCTGGATCGTCACCGGCCTCGTCCTGTCGGCCCTGCTGATGCCGTACGTCGATCGCGAGTGGATCGCCAGGCTGCCGCCCGGAATCGACGTGCCGATCGCCGCGTTGATCGGTCTGCCGCTCTACGTCTGCGCGACCGGCAGCACGCCGCTCGCGGCGATGCTGCTCGTGCAGGGCCTGTCGCCGGGCGCCGTGCTGGCGCTGCTGCTGACCGGTCCGGCGACCAACGTGACGACGTTCGGTCTGCTGGCGCGGCTGCACGGCGCGCGCGTCGCGTGGACGTTCGCCATGGCGATGTGGCTCGGCGCGATCGGCCTCGGCTACCTGGCCAACTGGCTGCTCCCCGCGGTCCACGTACCGGCGTTGAGCGGCGAGGGCCACGGGCACGGGCCGCTCGCCTGGGTCTGGCTGACGGCGCTCGCCGTCGTGTTCCTGTTCGCGCTGCTGCGACAGGGCGTGCGGCCGTTCCTCGAGCGATTGTTCGAGTCGCCGGCCAACCTCGCGCACGGCGAAGCCGCTGGCTGTTGCGGCGGCGACCACGATCACGACCACGGCGGGCACACGCACCACGCCCACCACGGCCACGCCAACCACGGCCACCACCAGCACGCGCCCGACGCGCATGGCTGCTGCGGCGGCGCCCACGGGGATCCCCACGCGTGACGCTGCGGCCGGGCTTCACCGTCTACACGAGCCACCGCCTCGAAGACCTGACGCTGGTCCTCGCCGAGGTGCTGGCGAGCGCGCCGCTGCCGCCGCTCGCGACCGAAACGATCGTCGTGCCGGGGCAGGGGCTGGCGCACTGGCTGCGGCTGCAGCTCGCCGAACGGCACGGCATCGCCGCCGGGCTCGAGCTGCCGTTCCCAGGCGCCTTCCTGCAGCGGCTGGCGCACGCCGGCGAACCCGGGGTCGACGATCCGTGGACGCCCGAGGCGCTGACCTGGCGGATCTGGCGGTTGCTCGGCGACCCGGCGCAGCACAGCGAACTCGGCCCCGCCGCGGCCTACTGCCGCGACGATCCCGACGGCCAGAAGCGCCTGCAGCTCTGCCAACGCCTTGCCGCGTGCTTCGACGACTACCAGCTCTACCGCGACGACCTGCTGGTTGGGTTCGCGCGCGGCGAGACGCCGAAGGACCTCGGCCCGCACGCGGCGTGGCAGGGTGCGCTGTGGCGCGCGTTGCTGCGCGACGCCGGCACCGCCGCCGAGCCGCCGCCACAGCGTCGGCGCAGCAGCGCCGGCCGCAAGGGCGACGCGACGCCGCTGCTGTTCCGCGAGCTCGCCGACGCGCCCGCGCCGCCGGTCGTCGGCCCCGGCGTCGCCGCGGCGCACCGCCTGGCCGCGCTGCGCCAACTGCTCGCCGATCCGGCGCGCGCGCGCGCGGCGCTGCCGCCGCGGCTGTCGGTGTTCGGCGCCGGCACGCTGCCGCCGGCGTTCCTCGCGCTGCTGCAGCAGATCGCCGAGCACGTGCCGGTGGCGCTCTACGCGCCGACCCCGTCGCCACACTTCCTCGGCGAGGAACGCGGCCGCGACCAGGAGCAGATCGCCCACCCGCTGCTGGCGCGGCTCGGCGTCGAGGCGCGCGAATTCGGCGATCGCCTCCTCGACCTCGACGAACACGGCCTGCCGTTCGACCTGGTGCCGCTCGACGCCGGCGCGAATGCGCCCGCCGAGCCGCGCGACCTGCTGCAGTGCGTGCAGCAGGACCTCGTCGCTATCGCCGCGCGCGGCGCCGCCGGTGGCCCACCGCGGTTCGCGCTGCGCGCCGACGACGCGTCGCTGCGCGTCCACGACTGCCACTCGCCGATGCGCGAGCTCGAGGTCGTGCGCGACCAGATCCTCGCCGCGTTCGCCGCCGACGCGACGCTGCAGCCGCACGAGGTGCTCGTG
>CAYMRG010000259.1:7205-7476 GCA_964392555.1 uncultured candidatus Brocadiaceae bacterium | reverse complement strand
CCGGTATGGCATGACATTGCCAGCCGAGGCGCAGTGGGAATACGCGTGCCGCGCTGGATCGATGACCCCATGGTGCGTCGCATTCGGCGACTTGCGCAGGGTCGCCAATCTGGGTGACACCGATGCAGGTCGCGCAACGCCGGCGTGGCGGCACGAGTCGTGGAGCGACGGATTCTGTGTACACGCACCGGTGGCTTCCTTCGCCGCGAATGCCTTCGGACTGCACGACATGCATGGCAATGTGAGCGAATGGGTTTTCGATCAATACGAC
>CAYMRG010000259.1:0-7195 GCA_964392555.1 uncultured candidatus Brocadiaceae bacterium | reverse complement strand
AGCCCCACGATGAGCATCCGGGTGAGCCGCGGTGGCAGTTTCAGCGACCCTGCACGGAGCGCCAGATCTGCCGGCCGCCTGCGGTTGAGTCCATCGGTCGCAACCTACGGCCTCGGCCTGCGGCCAGCCCGGCTGCTGACTCACTGAGGCGATCCTGCTGCGGGGTGGACGCGCGTCGAGTAGCCGCGCCGAATCGGCCATGTTGCCTGTCCGGGCAAGGCGCCTCTGGCCGCCTGCGCGCTGATCGGGCACGCTGCTGCCCCCTTGGCCCACGCCCCGCTCACCATCGGCAACGTCGCGATCGGCCTGCCCGCCGTGCAGGCGGCGCTGAGCGGCTACAGCGACCTGGCGATGCGCACGGTCGCGCGCGAGCACGGGGCGCCCTATGCGCTCAACGAGGTCGTGCTCGACGAGCTGGTGCTGCAGCGCGGCAAGCTGCAGCGGCGCATCCTCGGCGTGCCCGAACACGACCATCCGGTCGCCGGGCAGTTGATGGGCAGCCGGCCCGAGACGTTCGGCAAGGCGGCGCGCGAGCTGGTCAACGCCGGCTACGACGTCGTCGACATCAACTTCGGCTGCCCGGTCAACAAGGTGCTCGGTCGGCGGCGCGGCGGCTGGCTGCTGCAGGACACGGCGACGGCGCTGGCGATGGTCGACGCGGTGCTGCAGTCCGTCGCGGGCGATGCGCCGGTGACGGTCAAGATGCGGCGCGGGTCGGACGATTCGCCCGAAGCCGAAGCGCGCTTCTGGGCGATCCTCGACGGGGCGATCGCGCGCGGCGTCGCGGCGGCGACCGTGCACCCGCGGACCGTCGCGCAGAAGTACATCGGGCCGAGCCGCTGGGAGTTCCTGGCGCGCGTCAAACGCCACGTCGGCGCGTTCACGCTGCTCGGCAGCGGCGACCTGTTCTCGCCGTTCGACGTGCTGGCGATGCTGCAGCAGACCGGCGTCGACGGCGTGACGGTGGCGCGCGGCTGCATCGGCAATCCGTTCGTGTTCCGCCAGGTCGCGGCGCTGCTGGCGGGCAAGCCAGCGCTGCGGCCGACCTGCGCCGAGCAGCGTGCGGCGATGCTGCGCCATTGGCAGCTCGCGGTGCCGTTCTACGGCAACGAGGCGAAGGCACTGCCGCACGCCCGCATGCACGTGATCAAGTTCGCCCAATACCACAAGGAGCCGGTCTGGGCGCGCGAACGGCTGGTGATGCTGCGGCAGCCCGCCGACCTGCCGCGGCTGGTCGAGGAAGTCTTCGCCGATCGCTTCGACGAGGGAAGAACGCGCGAATTGTCGCCGTCCGATGCGGTGGTGCCGGCGTTGCAGAGCTGCAGCGAGTAATCTGCCGCGAACATGAACTTCGAAGAGCTGAGTGAAGACCTGCGCGGCGTCGCCGAGGACCGCGTGCGCCGCGAGAAGCTGCTGCGCGAGCGCGAACGCGTGGTCGCGCAGGTGGCGCAGCTCGAGCGGCGTCGGGAGCGGTGGGAGGACCTCGTCGCCGAATCGCACGAGGACCTCGGCAAGCTCGAAGGAATGAGCCTGACGGCGTTGTTCCGCACGATCCTCGGCGACCGCGAGGACCGCATCGAGGAGGAGCGCAAGAAGCTCCTGCACGCCAAGCTGCAGCACGACGAGGCCGACGCCGCGCTGGCGCCGTCGCTCGCCGATCTGGCGCGCATCGACCAGGAGCTGCGTTCGCTGAACGACCTGGGCACGCGCGAAGCGGAGCTGCTCGCGGCGAAGGAACACCTGCTGCAGGCGCGCGGCGGCGAGCACGCGACCCAGATCGAGCGTTCGGCGGAGGCGATCGCGAAGCTGCAGAACCTCGCGCGCGAGCTCGACGAGGCGATCGACGCGGGGCGGCAGGCGGCCGGTTCGCTCGGCGAAGCGATCGACCACCTGAGCGGTGCGCGGTCGTGGGGGAGGTTCGACATGTTCGGTGGCGGGCTGATCGCGACCATGGCGAAGCACTCGCGCATCGACAAGGCGCGCCTGCACGCCGAGCGCGCGCAGCAGCACCTGCGCCGGTTCGCGCGCGAACTCGAGGACGTCGCGGAGCAGGGCAGCGAGCTGCGCGTCGAGCTCGACGGCTTCCTGCGTTTTGCGGACTACTTCTTCGACGGCCTGCTGTTCGACTGGATGGTGCAGCGCCGCATCGTCGAAGCGCTCGAGCGCGTCCAGGAAGCGCAGCGCCGCGTGCGCACGCAGCTGTTCGATCTCGAGCGCCGGGCCAAGGCGGCGAGCGAGGAGCTGGCCGCGGCGCAGCAGGCGCGCACGCAGTGGATCGCCGGCGCCGAGTGACGCGGTCGGCGCGCGGGTGGCCAACTCGGGCCACGCGGGTAGACTCATCGGCGAATGAGGATTGCACTGCCGGCCCTGTTCCTGTTCGCCGCCTGCCACACGGCACCCTCGCCGACGCCGGGCGCGCTCGGTTTCGACGACCTCGACAGCAGTGCGTGGCACGTCGCCAGCACCGGCGGCCACGGCCCCGACGCCACGTGGGCGATCCATCGCGATCCCGGCGCGGTCTCGGCGCCGTGCGTCGTGTCGCTGACCGCGCCCAACCACCAGGATGAAGATCGCTTCAACGTTTTCTGGAACCCGGGGCTGACGTTCGGCGACGGCCGGATTGCCGTCGACGTGCGCGCCGATGGCGGCTCGCTCGACCAGGGCGGCGGGCCGATCTGGCGCGTCCGCGACGCGAACAACTACTACGTCTGCCGCGTCAACCCGCTCGAGTCGAACTTCCGCGTCTACGTCGTCGAGAACGGCGTGCGCCGGCAGCTCGCGACGGCGCTGTGCGACGCGAGCATGGGCACGTGGCACCGCATCGAGGTCGACCACCTCGGCGAGCACATCACGTGCAAGCTCGACGGCAAGGCCGTGCTCAACGTCACCGACGGCACGATCCGCGCCGCCGGCGGCGTCGGGCTGTGGAGCAAGGCCGACGCGCGGACGTCGTTCGACGACCTGTCGGTGCTGGCACCGCGCTGAACCGGAGAATCCGGTGACGAGGGGGCCGGGTCACGACGACAACCCGCCGATGGACCCGGCCACCGCGCGCTTCGACCGCTTCCGCCAGTACGGCGATCTCGCCGCGCTGGGGCAGGTGTTCGACGAACTCGCGCCGCGCCTGCTGGGGCTCGCGCTGCACCTGCTCGGCGATCCGGCCGACGCCGAGGACGCGCTGCAGGCGACATTCGTCGTCGCGATGCAGAAGGCGACGACGTTCGACCCGCAGCGCCCGGTCGCGGGCTGGCTCGGCGGCATCCTGGCCGGCGAGGCGAAGAACCTGCAGCGCCGCGAGCGGCGGCGGCGCGGCGAACCGGCGCTCGGCGAGCCGGTCGGCGGCGAGGATCCGGCCGCGGTCGCCGCGCACCGCGACCTGGTCGCGCGCCTGCGGACGAGCATCGACGGCCTGCCCGACGAGCAGCGGCAGGTGTTGCTGCTGCAGCTCCATCATGGCCTGCAGCCGGCCGAGATCGCCGAGGTGCTCGGCGTGCCGGCGGGCACCGTGCGCATGCGGTTGCACCGCGGGCTGGCGACGCTGCGCGGCCTGCTGCCGGCAGGGCTGCTGGCTGCGGCGATGGCGACGCTGCCGGGGCGCGGTCTCGCGGCCGTGCGCGCGGCGGTGCTGCAGGCGGGCGCTCGCGAGGTTGCGGTGGGCGTGGGTGCATTGGCCGCGATCGCGGCGGGAGGCATGGCGATGAAGGCGTTCTGGATCGTCGGCGCGGTGGTCGTCGCCGCACTGGTGGCTCTCGGTTGGAATGCGTTCGTGCCGGCGCCGGATCCGCAGTCGATGGCGACCGACGCGGCGCCGGTGGCGCGGGTCGCGACGGCGCCCGCCGGCATCGTGGCGGACGCTGCGGCGGCGCCAGCCGAACCGGTGGTCGACACCGCCCAACGCGGCGCTGTGCCGGGGCCGGCGCTCGCGTCGCTGCGGGTCAGGGTGGAGACCTACGTGCCCGTGGCCGATGCGCAGGGCTGGGAGTCTTCGGTTGCGTTTACGAGCGACGGCGGCGATCCCCGTGGCTGGGATTCCCGCAGCGGAACGCCGTACGACGGCGTGTCCGTCATCGCCACGCCCGTTCGCGGCGACGACGAGCCGCCGCCTGCCAGTCTCCGCGCGTCCACCGCGAACGGCGGGTGGGCCGAGTTCACGGCGCTCGCGCCGGGGCGCTGGTCGATCCTCGCGAACTGCGGCGGCGCGAGCGAGGTGCGTCGCCTCGATCTGGCCGCCGGCGAAGCCGCCACGGCGCGGCTGATGCTGCGGTGCGAGGGCCGCGTGCACGGCGTCGTCGTCGACACCGACGGCGTCGCGGTCGCCGGCGCCGACGTCCTGCTGCGCACGTTGCGCGGCGAGGGCGATGTGGCGCCGCCGGTGCGCCGCGCCGCGGTCAGCGATACCCAGGGCCGCTTCGAGGTCCCGTACTTCGGCAGCGATGGCGGGATCGGCGCCGCGAAGCCAGGCTACGCGGTCTCCGCATCGGTTCCGGTCCACCAGCTCGGCATCGCCGACGGCGACGTCGTCCTGCAGCTCGGCCGCGACGCCGGCGCGATCGCCGGCGTGGTCTGCGACGAGCGCGGCGCGCCGTGCGCCGGGGTCGAGGTGTTCGCGCGCGCGCGCGTCGACCAGGTCTACTGCGCTGCCGATGGCACGCTGCTCGGCGAACCGGTGCCGGTGGCGACGCGCACGGGCGCCGACGGTTCGTTCGTGCTCGACGGCCTGCGGCCCGGCACCTACGGCTGCGAGGCGATCGGCCCGCCGCGGCTGCCGGCGCGCACGTTCGTCGCCGTCGGCGCGGCGCAGACGGCGAACGTGCGCCTGGCGATGGCCACCGGCTACACGGTGCGCGGCACCGTCCGCGACGGCGAGGGGCGACCGCTGGCCGGCGTGTTCGTCGGCGTAGCGCGCGGCGAGCCCGCGACCTGGAGCAACGCGCGAACGGCGGCCGACGGCCGCTATGCCGTGCCCGGGATCCCGGCTGGGTCGGTCATGGTGCACGCCTCGCGCGATGGCGTGAGCCAGCAGCAGGTGCGCGAGCTGCCCGGTGATGCGGCGAGTGCCTGCGACTTCGTGTTCGTCGATGGGCCGATCCTGCGCGGCGTCGTCGTCGGTCCGCGCGACGAGCCGCTAGGCGGCTACCGGGTCGAGGTCGACGGCACGACCCACGAGACGACTTCGGCGGGCGATGGCACGTTTGCGCTGCGCGGGCTGGATGCGGCCGAGCAGCCGCTGACGGTGCGCACGCCGATCGGCACACGGGTCGCGGCGGTCGGTCGCGCGACGCCGGGGAACGCCACGCCGGTCGTGTTGCGCGTTCCCGCTGCGGAGCTGCCGACGGCGAAGATCATCGGCCGCCTCGTCGATGCGAGCGGACGCCCGCGCAACGATGCGCGCTGCGATTGCGACGAGCAGCCGCCGATCATGATCGGCGACGACGGCCGCTTCGCCTGGAGCGACCTGGCGGCGGGTGACTACGGGGTTCGCTTCGAGGCCGACTGGGCCGTCTCCGTCAGGCGACGGATCACCGTCGCGCACCAGCAGACGCTGGACCTCGGCGACGTCGTGCTGCGACCGACGGCCGAGTTGCGCGTGCGTTTCCGCCGGCCGGACGGTTCGCCTTGGCGCGACCGGCCGCCGGTGCCGTGGCTGGCGGACGATGGCGTCACGCTGATGGGCGGCAGAAACGTGCGGTATGCGTTCGACGCCGGCGAGGTGGTCGTCACGGGCATGCCACCGGGGACCTACCGCGTGCGGTTGCCCGACGGCGGCGAGCTGCTGGCCGAACCGCGCGACGTGACGCTGGTCGCAGGCCAGCCGACGCGCATCGAGATCGTCACCGCGCTCGGTCGTCGTCGCGAGCTGCGCTTCGCGCGCGCCGCTCCGCCCGAGCCCGACCCCGTGCAGGTCACCGTTCGCGATCGCGCCGGCGCAATCGTGTTCGCGGCCGCGGCGACCGACACGAACGCCGGCTACGCGGTCTGCACCCCGGTGCTGCCGCTCGGCGAGTTCACGGTCGAAGCGGCCGATGCGGCCGGCGCGCGCTATGCGGGTTCGCTGCAGGTTGCCGCGGAGCCACCGCTGGCGCCACCCGTCACGATCGCGCCCGTGGCGCGCTGACCCCTCACCGCCCGCCCTGCTGCTGCAACTGCAGCTCGGTGCGGATCGTCGCCGGCCCCTGCTTCTGCACCTGCGTCGTCGCGACCATCATCCCGCTCTGCAGGTCGTAGGTGAAGCTCTGCTGGTCGAGCGGACCTTGTTCGACGATCTGCGCATAGCGACCGTCGCTGCCGGCGAACGTCAGCGACCAGTGCGTGATCGGATCCTGGTCGAGCACCTGGCCCTGCTGCAGGCCGCGCAGGCGCTGCGGGTCGATGCACAGCGGCGTCGTCGAGCCGGGGCCCTGGACGCGATCGCTCTGGCCCTGCTGCGGCGCCGCGCCGGTGCCGTAGTCGAGCTGCGTGGCGATGTGGAGCAGCGCGCAGTCGCCGACGCGGCGCGTCACGGCGACCTGCGACGCGAACCGCCACGGCGCGACGACGCCTTCGCCGAGGCTGTTGGCGATCGAGCCGCCGTAGACGTACTGGCTGCCCTGGCGCAACCATTCGGGCAGGTGCTGACCGTTCCACGGCGTCTGCACCTGGCGCACCGAACGCAGCACGACCGACGTGATCGTCGTCGCGCCGGCACCGGTCGTCGAGGTGTTGCCGTTCGGGGTCGCCACGCCAGCACCGGTGGTCGCGCTCGAGTAGACGAGCAGCAGGCCGGTCGCGAGGTCGTAGGTCGAGCGGATGAAGCCGTTGGCGTTGCGGTTGTCGTCGATGACCGCGTCGAACGTGCGGCCGTCGAGCGGATACTGGATCCGCCGCGCGGTGCCCTGCTGGACCATCGCCTGCAGGCGCGCCGGTGGCAGCCACACGTCGCCGAGGCCGTTGCCGTCGCCGCTGAACGCCTGCACGCTGGTGCGCGTCGTCGTCTGCAGGTTGGCGTCGGCGAACGTGAACGTCGTCGCGTTCGCGGCGACGCAGTCCTGGGCCACCTGGACGAAGTCGTACTGCGTGAAGCCGCCGCCGCCGGTGCTCGGGATGTCCTGCGGGCTGTACTTGCGACCCTGCGGGTCGGTCCACGTGCCGTCGGGATTCGGCACGAGCTGGGTGCGCGTGCCGGGCAGCGTCGCGCTGCCCATGTAGTAGGTGACGC
>CAYMRG010000258.1:0-7484 GCA_964392555.1 uncultured candidatus Brocadiaceae bacterium | reverse complement strand
GCCGAGCACGCTTCGGGTCGCCTGACGCCGCAGGACGGCGAAAGCGGCGCGCTCGAAACCCGCTCAGTTCGCCTGCAGTTCGAACGACAAGCAGGGTGACATCCCGAAGCCGCCGGGGCCTTGCGGGCACAGCACGAGGCACTGCGAACTCATCACGACACCGGCGAGGCCGGCCGCGCTGGGCAGCGCCAGCGGAAACACCGTGTCCGCGCAGCCGCCGCCGGCCGGCACCAGGTTGGCGCCGAGCGAGCCCAGGATGTTGGGCAGGTGCACCGGCGCGCACAGCGACGGCAGCTGGAAACCGTTCGGCAGACACGGGCTGTCACCGACGAACGCCCAGGCAAACGAGCCGGGCGGCGCGGATTCGAGGCGAATGCCGAAGTCGGCGTTGCCGAGCACGGAGTCGCCGCGGGTGCTCTGTGCCATCGGGCAGGCCATGCAGAAGCCGCTGGTGCAAGCCACGCCGACCGCCGTCGCGCGGCTCGGGCGCACCGCGAGGCCGACCATCGGATCGATGGCGCCACCCGGCATCGGGCAGCACTGCCAGCCCGTCAACAGGAGCGTTCCGGCCGGCGTCAGCTGGTAGTCGTAGTGGACGGCGCGTTCGCCATCCGTCGCATACAGGCGGTGCGCGCCGGCATCGACGGCGAGGCCGCGCAGGGCCCCGAGCGGGGCGGCGCAAGGCGGCAACGGCAGCAGCTGGGTCGGCGCGCACGGCGCCGATTGCAGAGCCGTGGTGAGCCAGTTCGTCCCGGTCAGCGTGTCGTAGCGCGCATAGAAGACCAGGCCGAGCAGTTCGTCGACGGCCAGGCCCGTGACCTCGAACGGTTGGGTGAACGCGATCGCACAGCCGGGCAGCGGCGTGGGCGGACACGCGGTCGCGTCGTAGCGGCGCAGGTTCCCGGCGTTGTCGGTGGCCCACAGCTCGCCCACCGAATCCACGTATTCGAGGCCGGTCAGCACGACGTTGCCGGGCAGGGCCGGAACCGCCACCGGCGTGCACAGGTAGCCGCAGGTGTCGTCGACACAGGCGAGGAAGCTGCCGTCGGTGATCCACGCGCCGCTGTGCCGGCTGTCCCACGCCGTGCCGCCGGCCTCGGGCGGCTGGCCAATGCCGCTGGGGAAGCCCACGGGCGTGCAGACCGCGAGTTGCGCGCACGCGACCTCGCTGACGTGGCGCAGGTCGGAGTTGACGCGGGTCAGGCCGACCAGGTGGTTCGGCGACTGCGCCGTGGCAACGGCGGCCACGGCCAGTGGCAAGGCGACGAGAAGGAAGGAGCGTTGGGTAGTCATCGAGACGTGCAGGTGGGGAACTGCGGCGAATGCCGCGCCTGCACCAACGCAGAATCGCCGCCGCACCCGTCACGGGCCGCACGGCTTGACGCCGGCATACGCCGCAGCGATCGTCGCGGTTGGTCCGGGTCCAGGGTCCAGCCCCCCGCGAAACGCTTCACGATGGCCAAGAAGGCGAAGACCGACGACACCCTCCTCGACACCCTGGCGAAGCGGTTCGCCGCGCACCCGGGCCGGCACAAGGGCATCGCCTGGGACGCCGTGTCGGCGCGGCTGGCCGAGCGCCCCGAAGCGCTCGCGGCCCTGCGGCAGATGGCGGCGACCGGCGGCGAGCCCGACGTGATCGGCCGCGACGCGAAGACCGGCGTCGTGACGTTCTGCGATTGCGCGGCGGAGTCGCCGGCCGACCGGCGCAGCCTCTGCTACGACCGCGCCGCGCTCGACGGGCGCAAGGAGAACAAGCCGGAAGGCAGTGCCGTCGAGGCGGCGGCCGCGATGGGTGCGCAGCTGCTGACCGAGCAGCAGTACGCGGCGCTGCAGGAGCTGGGCGAGTTCGACCTCAAGACGTCGAGCTGGCTGCTCACACCCGACGACGTGCGCGAACGCGGCGGCGCGCTGTTCGGCGATCGCCGTTACGGGCGCACGTTCGTCTACCACAACGG
Source organism: uncultured candidatus Brocadiaceae bacterium (assembly GCA_964392555.1). Classification (GTDB taxonomy): domain Bacteria; phylum Planctomycetota; class UBA1135; order UBA1135; family UBA2386; genus CAYMRG01. The sequence goes on along the minus strand of CAYMRG010000258.1, from coordinate 5,529 downwards.
CGCGGCGTCGTACTACGCGGCGCGTGGCTTCCGCGTGCTGCTGCGGGTCTGACCTTCCGCGCCAACGCGCTCGGCCGGCTCGCCGGCAGTCCTCACTCGACCAGCTCGACGTCTTCCTGCCGCGCGACGCGCTGCAGTTGCCGCACCTCGCGCAGGTCGAGGAAGCGCCAGCCGCCTTCGGGCAGGCCGTGCAGCGTCAGCTCGCCGATGCGGATGCGCTTCAGCGAGATCACCGGGTGGCCGACTTTGGCGAACACGCGGCGGATCTCGCGGTTCTTGCCCTCGCGCAACGTCGCCTTGAGGAACGTGCGGTCCTTGCCGACCTTGTCGATCTTGACGTTCATGCCGGCGGTGGGACCCTCGGCCAGCCACACGCCGCCGCGCGCCTTCTGCAATTGCTCGGGCTCGACGCGGCCGCGCACGACCACCGAGTAGAGCTTGGGCACGCCGTAGCGAGGGTGCGTCATCTCGAGCGCGAACGCGCCGTCGTTGGTGACGATGATCAGGCCTTCGCTGTCGAGGTCGAGGCGACCGACGGTGAACAGCCGGCCGCGCACCTCGGGCAGGAAGTCGACGACGCGCTTCTTCTGCTCGTGCCGCGCATTGGTGCAGACGACGCCCTTCGGCTTGTTGAACAGCACGTAGACGACGCGCTCGGGCTGCACGCGGCTGCCGTCGAAGCGGACCTCGTCGTGCTGCGGATCGACGCGGACCCCGAGTTCGCGAACCAGCTCGCCGTTGACCTCGACGCGACCGCCGGCGATCAGGCCGTCGGCGGCGCGGCGGCTGCAGACGCCGCTCATCGCCAGGAAGTGATTGAGCCGGACCTTGCCGTCGCCGTGATCCTGCCCGACCGTGGGCTTCTTCTCGGTGACGACGAGGCCGCTCTGGCGGCGCTTGCTGGTGCGCACGGGGCGCCCCGTCTGCGGGCCGCGTGGGCCGCGCGGCGGGCGGCTGCCGGGTTTGCGATCTTCGTGACGCCTAGCCATCAGGGTTCTCCAGGGTCGCTGACGAGCACGTCGAGCCGACCGATCGGTGACAGGAAGACCTGCGCGATGCTCGCCGGGACGAGCACGGTGTCGCCGGCGGCGATCGGCAGCGGCAGGTCGTCGCCGCCCGAATGCCAGCCGACGACGCCGCGGCCGGCGAGCGCCGTCAGCGCGACGAAGCGGCCGTTGGTCGCCAGCGTGTGGCGCTGGCGCAGGTCGTAGCGGCGGATGCGGAAGTGCTCTTCGGCGACCAGCTCGACGCCGCCGTCGGCGAGCGGCCGAACGTTCGTCACGGGCCGATCGCCGCCCGCGCGCGGCGCGTCGTGCGCGGTCACGGCGAGCGCCTTCTGCACGTGCACCTCGCGCGGCCGGCCCCAGTCGTAGAGCCGATACGTGACGTCGCTGTTCTGCTGCACCTCGAAGACGACGACGTCGGGGCCGATCGCGTGGACCGTGCCGGCGGGCACATGGATGCAGTCGCCGGCGACGGGCGTGAACGACCACAGCATCCGTTCCACGTCGGCGGTGTGCGCCTTCGCGGCGAACTCGGCGCGATCGACGCCCGGCCGCAGGCCGCGGATGATGCGCGCCGCGGGTCCCGCGTCGACGACCACCCAGGCCTCGTGCTTGCCGCTGTCGCCCTCGGCGCGCGCCTGCGCGTCGTTGGGATGGACCTGCACCGACAGCGCCTCGCGCGCGTCGATGAACTTCAGCAGCAGCGGGAACCGTCCGCCGTGGCCCGGCGCGACGCCGCGGCCGAGCAGGGCGGTCGCGTCGCGGCGCATCAGGTCGGCCAGCGTCGCGTCGCTGCCGCGCAGGCGGCTGCTGCCATCGGGGCGATCGAACAGCTCCCAGGTCTCGCCGATCGCCTCGCCCGCCGGCAGCGCCATGCCGAGCACGCGTTCGAGGGCGCGGCCGCCCCAGACCTTGGGCAGCAGGCGGCGTTCGAGCAGCACGGGTTTCAGCGCGGACATCGGGAGGATCAAGGAGCCTGGGTCAGGACCAATCCGGCAAGTCTAGCCGAACGCTACACCCGAAGCCACGCGAGCGGATCGCTCCGTGGCAGCGCCGTCAGGCGCCAGCCGTCAGCCGCCGGCCTGCGCCGCCAGGAAGCGCGCCTCGTGTGCGCGGATCTCGTCGTCGGTCAGCGGCACGGCACGGGGCGTGACGACGAGCCGGCCGCGCTCGAAGTGCACGTTGGCGCGGAAGCCCTCGAGGTAGCCCGGCGGCGCGAAGCGATCGTGCGCCATGTGCGGGTCGCCGTCCAGCAGCGTGCGCTGCTCCAGCTCGGCGAGCGTGAGGACCCCGTCGCCGTCGCTGTCGTAGTCGCGCAACCGCCCGCGCGCGGCCTCGAGCAGGCGCGCCGGATCGCGGGCCAGCTCGGGCTCGACCGCCGCGATCAGCACGCTGAACTCCTCGGCCGTGACGCGGCCGTCGCGATCCCGGTCGAAGCCGGCGAACTGCCCGCTCAGGTTGCCCCTGCGCATCGCCAGCCGCTGCTCGCGCGTCGGTGGCCCGGTGCGCGCGATCACGCGGTCGTTGAGGCCGAACGCGTCGAGGATCGCGACGTTCGGCAGCACCCAGCCGGGCAGGCCGACCGCCTCCGCGACCATCACCGGATTGCCTTCGGCGGTGATCTTCGCCCCCTCGGCGCGCGTCGGCGCCGCGCCGACCAGCACGTCGAAGTTCTCCTTCATGTCGTGGTTGCGCGTGCCGACCGTGCGCTCCTTGAGCCACGCCTGCCAGGCGTCGTAGCGCTGCAGCAGCGGCTGCACGAATGCCGGCGCGTGCGGCGCGAGCGGTCCGTCGTCGACCGCGAACTTCGCCCAGCCGACCGGCAGCGCCAGCAGCACGAACAGCGCGAGCCCGCCGACGACGAACGCGGCGCTCGGCCGCAGCGCGCTCGCCATCGCGACGAACGACAGCAGCAGGAACGGGAACAGGTGGCTGTAGACGCGGAACTCGAACAGATCGCCGCCGATCACCAGCGTGTAGTAGGCGAAGTGCGCGAGCAGCAGCCCGGTGACCGCGGTCGCGCCGAGCGCCGGGCCGAACAGCCGCGCCAGCACGCGACCGCGCCGCATTTGCGCGAACGACCACGCGATGGCCACCGGCAGCCAGACGTAGACCGCATACTCGAACACGTAGCAGGCCGCGTAGCGCCAGCCGGCCTGCGGCCACGGTGGCGAGCGCTTCGCCGCGTAGGTGTTCGGCAGCCAGTCGCCGTAGTAGAGACGGCACCAGACGATCTGCCCGGCGACCGGCACGATCGCGACGGCGAGCGCGGCGAGCGCGGGCCCGCGCCGGCGCTGCTGCACGCCCCAGATCGCCAGCAGCAGCGCGGTCGCGCCGACCACGAGCCAGCCCTCGGGCCGCGCGAGCCCGCACAGCGCAGCCAGCGCGGCGATCGCCAACCACGAGCGCATGGCCTCGCGCGCCCCGGGTCGCGCCGTTCGCCAGGCCCAGGCGATCAGCAGGCCGTCGAACAACGCCGCGCCGAGCCCCGAGCTGAGGAACGCGACCCACGCGCGGTGCGTGACGCAGCCGAACAGCACCAGCAGCACCAGCAGCGTGCGCTGGCGCGCGACCGGCTCGGGCAGCGCGAGTCGCCACGCCCAGCGACCGACGACCGCGAGCGTCGCGACGCCGATCGCGAGCGCGAGCCAGTTGGCCGCGTCCGGCGGTTCGACGCCGAACCACGCCCAGACCTGCCGCAGGATCAGCGACCACAGGAAGTCGGTGTTGCCGTCGACGCGCGCGAACGGCGCCGCGTTCCAGACCAGCCCGCGGCCGGCGAGGCTGTTGGCGACGTAGCGGTACGTGATGTACGCGTCGTCGGTCATGAACCACAGCAGCCGCCAGGTCGCGAACAGCACGGCGCCGCACGCGGCGACACCGAGCCACAACGCGAATCCCGGGCGCTGCCGCGGCGCGTCGCTCACTCCGGCTTGCCCGAGGACGGTCGCGCGCTGCGGAACATCAGGAAGCCGAGCAGCGCGAGCACGAACACGCCGAACCCCTGCGCGAAGTTCGGGTACTCGCTCATCGCCCCGAACGGCAGCTTGGCGAGGAACGCGACGCCAGGGATCAGCCCCGTGTCCTCGTCGAAGCCATCGACGGCGCCCTGCATCGCGGCGAACACGCCGAGGATCGCCGCGCCGGCGATCAGGCCGCTCGAGAACAGCGTTCCCTCGGGTTCTTCGTCGGCGTCGGGGACGCGCTTGTAGCGACGATCGGCGATCTTGCGGACGAGGCCGCCGACGAACACCGGCATCGTGTACTGCACCTTGAGGTAGAGGCCGACCGCGAACGTCAGCGAGCCGATGCCGAGCAGCTCCATGAAGATCGCGATCGCGGCGCCGATCAGGATCAGGTCCCACGGCAGCTTCTGGTCGAGGATGCCGTTGATCATCGTCGCCATCAGGCTCGCCTGCGGCGCCGACAAGCGGTCGCTGCCGATGCCGTCCTTGCGGTGGTAGACGACCTGCTTGTTGGCGGCGTCGACGAGGTAGTTGCCGGGCGCGAGCCCTCGATCCTTGGGCAGGTCGGCGAGGTCGAGGCGCGTCAGGATCAGGTCCGCAGCGACCGGCGTCTGTCCCTTCTCGAGCCGCGGCTCGACGTGCGAGCGGCCCTCGAGCGCGCGCTCGGCGACGGCGAACGGTGCCGCGATCGCCTCGTCGCGCGTCGACGACATGTTCAAGACGTAGGCCGTCGAGCCGACCGCCAGCACCGACGTCAGCACGCCGATCACCAGCGCGCCCTGCTGCCGCACCGGCGTCGCCCCGACCAGGAAGCCGGTCTTGAGATCCTGCGAACACGTGCCGGCCTGGCTGACGGCGATGCAGACCACCGCGCCGATCGTCAGCGCGAGCTTCTTGTGGGTCGGATCGCCCCAATCGGCCAGCAGGAAGATGCCGCACGTGCCCATCAACACCGCGATCGTCATGCCCGACAGCGGGTTGCTGGTCGAGCCGACCTCACCGGTGACGCGCGAGCTGACGACCGCGAACAAGAACCCGAAGAACAAGATCATCACCGCGCCGACCAGCGGCATCTCGAACATCGGCGTCAGCCAGATCAGCGCCACCAGGCCGAGCGCACCGAGCGCCAGCACCGGCAGCGGCGTGTCGCGGTCGGTGCGTTCGGCCGAGGCGCCGCCGCCGCCGCCGAACATGCCCTTCGCCGAGTTCCACAACGCCGAGCGGATGGCAGGCAGTGCGCGCAGCAGCGAGAAGATGCCGCCGGTCGCGACCGCGCCCGCGCCGATGTGGCGCGCGTAGGCGGAGTAGATCTCGCTGTGCGACATCTCGCCGATCGGCTTCGTGCCGAAGCCGAACAGGTCCGGGTTGCCGGCGCCGAACGTGTAGATCAGCGGGATCACGATCAGCGAGGTCATCAGCGACCCCGCGACCATGATCAGCGACGTGCGGTAGCCGATGATGTAGCCGACGCCGAGCAGCGCCGGGTCGAAGTCGCAGCCGAGGAACGACTTCTTGAAGTAGGTCAGCACCTTGTCGCTGCCGAAGTTCAGCGTCGTGCC
>CAYMRG010000257.1:0-7498 GCA_964392555.1 uncultured candidatus Brocadiaceae bacterium | reverse complement strand
AGCGACAGCAGATCGAAGGTCGCGCCGACGTCGGCGTAGAAGCCGTCGTCGCGCTGGCCGGCCCAGGCCACGACGCCGTTGCTCAGGTTGGTCACGGTCTGCGCCGTGTACGGATCGAGCTGGTTGGCTGCGGCGACGCCGTCTCGGGCCGGGCCATTGCCGGCGCCCTGGTTGTACAGCGGCGTGGCGACGCCCTGGTTGTTGGGTGGTACGACGCCCGTGCCGAGCCAGGTGACGCCGCGGCCGCCGGGATGCCAGTCGACCTCGAGCACTTCGTAGCGCTGCGTCAGGTTCTGCGCCGCATCGTCGACGTTCTGGATGACGCCGGTGTAGCTCTGCAGGATCGTCTGCTGCGTCTTGTAGGTCGTGCGGAACAGGAAGACGTAGCTGTAGGACTTGCGACCGAGTGCGACGTCGGCGCCGGTGGACACGTGCAGCGCGTAGGCGACGCGGTCGTCGAAGTTGTAGCGGTTTGGGCCGATGCCGGGCTCTTCGAACGGATAGACCGACATCGCCAGCGACAGGTACTTGCCGCCGCTGGGTGCGGCGCTGACGAACGCGTAGACGTCGGTCAGGTTGGCCGCGTCATCGAGCGTGATGAGCGGTGCATCCATGTGGCTCGAAGCCAGCAGGGACGCAGTGCTCGCGGCGATCGCGGCGAGCGAGAGGATCGACTTGTTCATGGAATCGTGTTCCGTGGTGACGGGTGAGCACGGTGCGCGCCGCCGCCGAGCGGCGGCTCCGCACCGAGTGCGGGACGGTTCAGAGCCGGTTGCCGAGGTCGTCGAGCAGCTGGAGCTCGCTGGGCAACAGCGCGCTGGCGTGCTGGCGGGCGCACTCGAGGTGCTGGCGGGCGAGTTGGGGATCGCCGCCGGCATGCTCGACGAGCGCCGCGTGCAGCAGCACGCGCGCGTCGACGACGCCTACGCCGAGGGCCTGCTGGATCGCCGAGCGCGCACCCGCGACGTCGCCGACGCGAAGTCGGGTGAACGCGAGGGCGTCCAGCGTGAAGGCGTCCTGCCGCACCGCGAATTCGGCCTCGGCGAGGCGCAGCGCGCGTCCGACGTCGCGTTCGGTGGTCGCCAGCCAGAGGGCGAAGCTGCGCGGATCCTCGCGTTCGCCGCTGCCCAGCAGCTGGTCCTCGACGACGCGGGCCTCGCCTTCGCGTCCGGCGGCCGCGAGGGCCTCGGCGTAGGCCCACAGGTGCTCGGGCAGCGGGCAGTGCGCCGCGGCCGCGGCCAGGCTGGCGATCGCGGCAGGGTGCCGGCCCTGCGCCAGGGCCGCGCGGCCGCGCAGGAACAGGGCCTGCGGGTAGTCGGCCACCAATGCCAGCGCCGCGTCGGCGGCCCGGATCGCGCCGTCGAGGTCGTTGGCCTGCAGATCGAGCGCGGCGAGGCGCGTCTGCACCCAGGCCAGCGACTCGGGATCGCGACTGCTGCCGGCGGCCACCGCGTCGCCGAGCAGCTGGCGACAGCCGGCGGCATCGCCGACCAGCCAGCGCACTTGCGCGGCTCGGGAGTAGCTCTGCAGGCAGGGCTTCTGGTCGAGCATGCGCTGGTAGACGGTGCGCGCCTCCGCCAGACGCCCCTGGTCGAGCAACACGTCGCCGAGCAGGCCGTGGTCGAGGAACATGCCGCGCGCAGCGACCAGCTCGCGGGCGATCTGCTCGGCACCGGCGAAGTCGTGCAGGGCATGGCGCACGTGACCACGCACGAGGCGGGCCGAGCAGCCGCCGTCGGTGGTGGTGGGCATGGCGTCGGCACAGGCCTCCGCCTGGGTGTAGAAGCCGGCGTCGCCGCTCACGCGGGCCTTGTTGATGAACAGGGCCGCCAGGGCTTCGAGGCGCGGCTGGGTCGGCTCTTCGTGCACCTTCGCCTGGGTGGCGCGGATCTGCGCGTCGAGCGGGCTGTCGCCGCCGTGCTCGGCGAGTGCGATGCGCAACGGCGGGGAACCGGCGATGCGGTCCGACCGCGCGCCTTGGCCCGGGCCACCGGATCCGCCGCAGGCTGCGGCCAGCAAGGCGACGAGAGCCTGACACACGCAGGAACGGCGGCGACGGCATTCGGGAAGGGCGTTCACCCCGCCATGAGGTAAGGGTGATCGGCACCATGTCGGTGGCGCTGGGACTTCACGTCGACGGGATGTGCCCGCCGGGAAGGTTTCCACGGACGAGCCGGCAATCCGTACGATTCGCAGCGGGCCTGACATCGCCACCCGGGTGCCTACCTGACCCGAGCGTGCCCCGAGTGGTCGCCCACTGCCTATCCTCAGCGCCCATGGATGCCCGCGCCAGCAAGCACCTCGCCGACCACGCGGCGTCGGGCGATCGCGACGCCCTCGACCAGTTGTTCCAGCGTTGCCAGCCGCGGCTACGGCGCCTGCTCGCGCACAAGGGCGGGGTCGCCCTGCAGCACGGTGAACTCGACGACCTGGTGCAGGAGGCCTACCTCGAGGCCACGCGTCGGTTCGCCGACTACACCTACCAAGGGCCGGATTCCTTCTTCCGCTGGCTCGCGACCGTGGCGATGCATCGGCTGGCGAACCTGCGCCGCACGGCGACCGCCCAGAAGCGCGACCGGCGCCGCGAACGACCGGTGTCGGGTGACGGCAGCACGCTGACGCCCGGCGCGGTGGTGCCCGCAGACGCCGGTCCGGGACCACGCACGCTGTCCGCGGGCGGCGAAGCCGAAACACGCCTGGCCGCCGCGATGGCCAGGCTGTCGGCCGCCGATCGCGAGGTGATCACGCTGGCGCGCGTGCAGGGGTTGTCGTTGCAGGAGATCGCCGAACGCACCGACCGGACCCGCAACGCCGTGGCCCTGCTGCTGAGCCGGGCGCTGCGCAAGCTGAAGGGCGTCCTGGCGCCCGAAGAGACCACGCGCCGTGACTGACGAGGGCGATCGCGGCGACGAGCTCGACGAGGCGATCGGCCAGTGGTTCGTGCGCAACGAAGAGCAACCGGACCTGCTGCCGGGCCAGTTCGCGGCGACGCTGCGCGAAGACCTGCGGGCACCGTTCCTGCGCGAACTCGAGGCGCTCGGTGACGTCGATCGCTTCGCCACCGGGATGACGCCGCGGGGCCTGCCGCTGCGCTTCGGCGATTTCCGCGTGCTGGGCGAACTCGGCCGCGGCGCGATGGGGGTGGTCTATGCCGCCGAGCAGGTGGCCACGGGCCGAGCCATCGCGCTCAAGGTGATGCACGAGCACGTCGCGGCGCAGTTGAGCTCGGCCGCCCGGTTCCGCCGTGAGGCGCGCACCGCCGCGCAATTGCAGCATCCCGGCATCGTGCCGGTGCTCGACTTCGGCGAAGAGCGCGGCTTGCAGTGGCTGGCGATGGCCCGCATCGAGGGCCGTTCGCTGCAGCGTCTGCTGATCGCCGCGGACGACCCGCGTGACATCGACCACGCCGCGGCCACCGCGTTGCTCGACGACCATGCGCAGCTGGCCCGCGTGCTCGCCGATGCGGCAGACGCGCTGGCCTTCGCGCACCGCCAGAACGTCGTGCATCGCGACGTCAAACCGGCCAACCTCGTCCACGGCGACGATGGCCGCATCGTCATCCTCGATTTCGGGCTCGCCACGGCGCGCGATGCCGACACGGTGGCCTTGACGCGCACCGGCGATCTGCTCGGCACGCCGCTCTACATGTCCCCCGAGCAGGCGATCGGCGCCGAGAACGGCACGCCGGCGAACGACATCTACTCGCTCGGCGCGGTGCTGTACGAATGCCTGTGCCGGCGCCCGCCCGTGCCGCCGGGTCCCCTCGCGACCGTCATCGACGCCATCCTCAACCGCGATGCGGTCGATCCGCGCCGACGGCGCCCCGGCGTGCCGGCCGCGCTCGCGCGCATCGCGCTGCAGTGTCTCGAGAAGAACCCCGAACGCCGCTACAAGACCGCCGAGGCGCTCGCCGACGACCTGCGCCGCTTCGTCGACGGCGCGAGCGTGCACGCCCGCCACCACGGGGTCGTCGGCCGACTCGGCCGACGCATTCGCCGGCGTCCGGTCGTCGCTGCTCTGGTCGTCGCGATCCTTGCGCTGGTGCCGGTCGTCTACGGTTCGATGCGACTTGCGGATCGTCGCGAAGCCGAGGCCAGCGCGCTGGAACGGACGAACGAACTCACTCGCACGCACCAGCTGCTCGCGCTGTCGCCCGAGGGCTGCACCGTCGCCGGCGGTGCATCGCGGCGCTACTACACCCGGCTCGGCCTCGGCGACTACCTGCCCGCCGCCGAAGTCGGACGTTCGGCCACGGCGAGCGAAGCCCTGGCCATCGCCCAACACCTTGTCGAAAGGCAGCCCGACGACGGCGGGGCCCTGCGCACGCTGGCACGCGTGTTGTTCGATCTCGGCGACGAACCCGAGCGCATGGAGCGCGTGCTGCAGTCGCTGCTCGCGCGCCGCGACGCGACGGCGGCCGATCGGGCGATGGCGGCGGTCTGGTGGCAGCAGCAGGGGCGGATCGCGCTCGCGGAGCAGACCCTGCCGCGAACGGAAGCGACGGCGCCCGGGGTCGCCTTCTGGCTCGGCATCTGGCACCAGAACCGCCAGGACTACTTCGCTGCCCTGCAGGCATTCGACCGCGCGTTGGGCGAGCCCGGCCTCGACGAGGAGCTGCGCTACTTCGCGCATCTGCACCGCGGCTGGTGCCAGACATGCCCCGACATCTGCCGCATCCGCGCCGCGGAGGACGACCTGCTGCAGGCCGCCGCGCTGCGGCCGAACTACGGCACCGCCAGGTTGCTGTGGGCGGCGCTGCGCTGCCTCGATCCGCAGGACGATCTGTCGCGGCCGGTGGCTGCCGTCGGCGAGGTGCTGAACGCGGTGCACATGGAGCCGTGGGTGGTCGTGCTGACCGCGCGCGTCCTGCTGGCCCTCGCCGAAGGCAGCACGTGGCAGGCGGGGCCGGTGCGCTTCGCTGCCGACTTCTCGCCGATCGCCGTGCTGCCGCTGCCGCCCGGCCGCGCTCCGGCGCTGGCCGGCAAGGGGCTCGAACTGCTCGACGCCGTCGCGGTGGCCCGCCCCGAGCTCTTCGAACCGCAGTTCCATCGCATCGCCGCGCTGACGCTGCTAGGCCGCCACGCCGAGGCGCTTGCCGCAGGCGACCAGCTGATCGCGCGATCGCCGGCGCAGCTGCGGCCTGCGATCCTGTTGCAGCAGGCGCGCGTGCACCTCGCCGCGGGTCATGCGCAGATCGCGCGCCAACTGGCCGAGCAGGCGCTGCGCGCCGACGACGGGTTCGTCGCGGCGTGGCGCTTCGTCGCCGAGGTCGATGGCCACGTCGGCGATCTGCGTCGGCAACTTGCCGCGCTCGAGCAGGCCGCGCGTCGCCTCACCGAACAGCGCTTCGGGGCCTCGGTGTTCCCCGACGGCGCGGTGGCCCTGCCCGACATGCAACTGCAGCGGGCGCGCGTCGAGATGACCCTTGGCGACCGGGCTGCCGCCCTGGAGATCCTCCAGCGCGCGGATTTCGGCGGGGTGCTGGCCGGCGAGTTCGGTCCGCGCGTGGCGCTGCAGCGAGCCCGATTGACCAGGGAATGCGGTGCCGGACTGGCCGCGGACACCGCTTCGGTCGTGCCCGCCGGTTCGCCGCTGCAGCTGCTGTCGGCGACCCGGTCGACGTTGCCGCGGCTCGACACCGCGTCGCTCGCCGCCGGGCTGCAGCGACGGTGGCTGGCTGCCGAGGCGATGCCAGGCCTCGCCATCGCGGCCGATGACCCCTGGGCGCCGGCCACCGCGAGCCTGCTGCTGGCGCAGACGGCGACGGGGGATGACGCCGACTTCCTGCCTGCGGTGATGCCGAGAGCGTCCGATCCGCCGACTTCGCCCGCGGCTCTGTTCGAACGCCTCGCCCGGGGCGGCGACCTCCGCGGCGAGCCGGCACCGCTGCCGGTCGGCGCCCTGCTGCCGCACCTGCGCGCGCTGCTTGGCCAACCCGGCGTCGCGTCGCAGCTGACGGCGCTCGCCAAGGCGCAGTGCACGCGCGATGCCGACAACGGCGAAGCGCGGTTGCTGCTCGGCAGCGTGTTGCTGTGCCGGGACGAACCGGGAGCAGCCGCATCGTTCCTCGCCGCATCCCTCGATCGCCATCCCGACGACCTGCGCGCCCGCTTCGTCTTGGCCGCCGCGGCTTTGGCCGGCAACGACCGCGAGCTTCTGCGACGCGCCGTGCGGCGCGACCGCGGGCCACTCGACGCGGCGGCGCTCGAAGCCGCGCGCGCCGCGCTGGGCCTGCCGGTGGCGACGACCGCGGCGGAGCTGCTGGCCGCGGCGCGATGACGTCGCGGCTGTTCGATGGCCGGCTACCCCGGAAACGCCATTCGTGGCACAGCGGTAGGTGACCGGGAACCAGACACGACGCGGGAATCCGTAGCGCGCGGCCGGCAAGCTGCCACGCCATGCTCGCGTCGCGCTCGTTCTGGCCGTGGCTCGGCGTCGCCGTCGCGGTGCGGGTCGGCACCGGCCTGCAGCCGGCGATCCCGGCGCGCGACGGCGCCAACTACCTGTGGCTGGCGCAGCAGGTCGCGGCGGGGCGGCCGGGCGAGCTGTTCACGAACATCTTCCACCCGCTCTACCCGTTGCTGGTCGGCGGCGTGCTGTGGCTGTGGCCGTCGCTCGATCCGGTGGTCGCGGGGCGCATCGTCGCGGCCGCGTGCAGTGCGCTGGCGGTGGTGCCGTTGTGGTTCGCGACGCGCGCGCTGTTCGGCGAACGCGCCGCGGGCTGGGCCGCGGCGATGTTCGCGATCGGCAACTGGTTCGTGCGGCATCCGATCGAGTGCCTGTCGGAAGGGCCGTTCCACCTCGCGGTGCTCGGCTGGGCGGCGGCGGTGTTCGCGCCGCGACCGCGCGCGGCGCTCGGCGGCGCGCTGGCCGGGATCGCGTTCCTGGCGCGGCCCGAAGGGGCGCTGTGCGGGCTCGCCGGCGCGATCGTGCTGCTGCGGCGCGGCGGGGTCGCGATCGCGCTGCGGCACGTCGCCGCGGCGGTCGCGGTCGGCGCGCTGCTGCCGCTCGGCGCGTGGCTCACGGGCGCCGGCCTCGTGCTGACGCCGAAGGCCGGCTTCAACTGGCGGATCGGCGTCGGCGGCGCGGACGACGGCGTCGGCTTCTACCTGCGCGAGCTCGCGAAGCTGCCCGGCGACGCGTGGGAGGGGCTCGGCTACCTCGTGCTGCCGCTGCTGCTGCTCGGCCTGTGGTGGGCGCGGCGGCGGGACGCGCGGCCACCGCACGCGCTGTGGCTCGCGCTGCCGCTCGCGGCGTTCGTCGTGGTGATCCCGTTCGTCAAGAGCAACCATCGCTTCGTCTCGGGCCTCGGCGCGCTGCTGCTGCCGTTCGCCGGCGCGGCGGCGGCACGGCTCGCGGCGCGGCCGCGGCGCGCGTGGCTGCTGGCGCTGCTGCTCGTCGCCAGCGAGGCGAAGCTATGGCTCGCGGCGCCGCCCGACCGCAGCTACGAACGCGAACTCGGCGTCTGGCTCGGCGCGCAGCTCGCGCCCGGCGAGAC
>CAYMRG010000256.1:0-7517 GCA_964392555.1 uncultured candidatus Brocadiaceae bacterium | reverse complement strand
CGCCGGCGACTTCGCGCAGGCACTCGCCGTCATCGACGCCTGCATCGGCGACGTGGACGCCGACGGCGTCACAGCACTGCGGCGGCGCGGCGACACCGTTCGCGAGCGCGCCAAGGCGGCCATGGCCGAGGTGCTCGCCGCAGCGCGTCAGGCGACGGCGCAGGGCGACGCGGCGGCCGCCGAAGGCCTGCTCGCCGAGGCGATGCCGCGCTTTCCCGGCGATGGCGCGTTCGCGGCGCTGGCCGACGCCCTGGCTGCCGCGCAGGCGGCCGTCGCCCATGCCGGTGCACCGGCGGCGGCGACCGAGCCGGTCGCGCCGTCCGCGCCGGCGATGGCGCCGGCCGTCGCCGTGGCGGCGCCGAAGCCGGTTGATGCCGAACGGCGGGCGGCCACGCTCGAAGCGCTGCGCGCGCATATGGACCGCATCCACGACGCCGAGGAACGGTCGGACTTCGCCGCCGCGGCGACGCTGCTGCGCGAAGGTGCAGCGCTGGTTCGCGACCGCGACGCCGACTTCGCGGCGCGGCTCTCCGGTCGCGCCGAGGTCGCCGAGCAATGCCAGGCGTGGCACGCGCTGGTCGGCGACGTCCTGCGCGCGGGCCGGACGTTGGACGCCGGTCTGGGCGACGGGCGCAGCGTGCGCCTGCAGGGCTGCGACGGGGCCGTGCTGCGCGGTGTCGCCGGCGGCGCCGAGGTGCGCCTCGGCTGGCACGACGTGTCGGCCGACGGTCTGGTCGCGCTGACGCAGCAGGTGGCCCCGCGCGGGCCGGCGGCGCTCGGTGCCGCGAGCCTGCTCTACGCGGCCGGCGATGCGGCGCGGGCCGAAGGGTTGCTCACCGGTGTCCTGCGCGCCGAACCGACGGCCAAGGCCGCCGTCGATCGCGCGGTCGCGCGCGGGCGCGGCGAGCCGGCGGACGGGCGCGGCTACACGCTCGGCAAGAACGGCTTCGAATCGGCCCGTGCGGTCGACGCAACGAAACTCGCGCAGAAGCTCGGCCCGCGGCTCGAGTCCGCGTTGCGCGGCGATCGCGCCGCGCGCGACGCGTTCGTCGCCGCCGTGCTCACCGAGGATGCCGCGGCCGGCGACGCGCTCGATCTGGCGCTGGAAAGCGAGTTCGCGCGGCAGGTCGACAAGCTCGACAACGGTCCGCTGCGCAAGCCGGTGGCGCAGCTCGCCGAGCAGCGGGCGCAGCTGGATCGCGCGCGCGAGGCCGCCAAGGCGCTGATCTACGACGAGAGCGAGTACTTCTATCCCTACAAGCCGCCGGCGGTCACGCCGGAGCGCTTCGCGAAGTACAACGAGGTGCAGGCCGAGGTCGACCGGCGCGTCGACGACGTGCGGCGGATCTGGGAGGACGAACGCATCAAGCTGCGCGTGCCGGCGACGCTGGCGCAGGAGCTCGAGCGCATCGACTGGCTCGCTTCGGTGCTGGCGGAGCACGGTCGCGCCACCGACCTGCTGGCCCACGTCGACTGGGCACGGGCGCTGCCGCCGGGCAAGACCGTGACGATCCACGACTACTGCCTGTCCGCCGCGGAACGCCGTCAGCTCGACGACTGGCATCGCGTCGACGCCTACAACGCCGTCTTCGTGCGAGGCGTCGGTTCGGCGGCGCGCGAGCTGCTCGAGGTCACCAACGGCTACCGCGCGATGTTCCGTCACCAGCCGCTGGCGCTGGTCGCGCCGCTCGACGCATCGGCCCAGGGCCATGCCGACGAGATGGCGCGGCTCGGCTACTTCTCGCACTTCTCCGAGGTGCCCGGCCGCCGCACGCCATTCGATCGCATGCGGCTGGCGGGCTACGGCGCCGGCGCCAGCGAGAACATCGCGCTGAACGACTCGGCACCGATGGCGCACTACGCGTGGTGCCACTCGTCGGGACACCACCGCTGCCTGCTCAACCCCGCCTACACCGAGGCCGGCTTCGGCAACAGCGGCCGTCTGTGGGTGCAGAACTTCGGCGTCGGTCGCGTGCGCTTCGCCGATCCGGCGTGGGCGGCCAGCGGCAAGTAGCTGCGGGTATCGCGCGTGGCGTTCCTCACGCGATCTGGGCTCACGGGGTCTGGGCTCACGGGGTCTGGGCTCACGCGATCTGGGCTCACGCGGTTTGGGCGATGCGCCGCAGTTCGTGCCACAGGAAGTCGCGTTCGTCCTCGCTCTCGCAACTGAGCACGGCGGTGCCGTGTTCGGCAGGCACGCGCAGGGCGGGCCGCGACCGCCAGCCGTAGTAGTGGTGGCCCAGCTCGGCCTCGCCGAGGCGCGCGCGATCGATCTCGAGGTCCCAGATGCCGCGGCGGGCAACCGTCTGCACGCCGAAGAATCGCGACGAGGCGTCGACGTTGGCCAGCACCCGCAGGGTGCCGTCCTCGGCGCGGGCCAGCGCCGCCGGCACGTTGACGAAGTCGCGCTTGTGCTGGTCGAGGAACATGCGACCCGAAACGCGCAGGTCGATGCCGCCTTCGGGTTGCGCCGCGGCGCGCGCGGCGTCGGCGCTGCCGGTGGCACGGAAGACGGTGAACTTGCGCAGCCAGGACCACAGCATCGCCAGCGTCAGCAGCAGCGACAGGCCGGTGACCGTGCCCCAGACCGCTGCGTTGCCCGGCCGCGCGCCTTCCTCCAGCATGTAGTCGCGATCGAACGGCAGACCCTCGATCGCGAATCCCAGCTTCTCGAGCTGCTTGCGCACGCCGCTCTCCAGCTCCACCAGCATGCCGGTCACCTGGGTCTCCTGCAGTTCCCTGCCGGCCGGGAAGTCCCCGGCGCGGCGGATCAGCATGGCGCGGTGGCCATCGCGGTCGAGCAGCGGCACGAAGGAGGCCTCGACGTGCCCTCGGCTGCTGCTCGCGTCGGTCTTCTGGAACACCGCCTCCGGAATCAGCGTGCCGCTCACCGTGACGAAGTTGTGCCCGGTGTCGACGTGGTCGAGCAATTCGGCGATCGACACGGCGCGGGGCGCCTGGCCGTTGACCAGGCCGTCACGCGTGGCCTTGCCGCCGAACGTCGCCAGCGCGCCGAAGCCGATCATGGCCACGATGTGCAGCGGTACGAAGTTGATGCGGATGCGCGAGATGTCGTTCGTGACGGCGGCGACGACGCCGAGCAGGCGGTGGATCATTCTGGTCTCACTTCTCGGTCGCGCAGCTTACGTGGAAGCGGACATAGGCGAACGGCGCTCCCGCGGAATTCGCCGGCGACAGCGGTCGACGCGGCTCAATGCCGCAGGCGTTCGCGCAGCGCCACGCCGGCCGCATACGCATCGTCGTCCCAGGCGTCCCGGCGGGTCTCGGCCCGAACGGCATCGAGGCGCGCGATCGCCTCGTCGACCGAGGTCGCGGCGGTGGCGGTGTCGCCTTCGGCGGCCGCCAGCTCGGCCAGCCGGATCCTCGCCGTCGCCCACGGCACGACGGACCGCGGTTCGTCCGGAGCGGCGGCGACCTCGGTCGCGAACTCGTCGACCGCTTGCGTGAACAGCTCGCGCGATCGCTGGCGATGCGCCGCCGCGGCGGTCGGATCGCTCGCGCGGAGCGCCGCGCGGCGGAGACCTTCCGCCGCACACCACAGACCGTGCGCGGTGGCCGCCGGCTGCAGCATCCGATCGACCGCGGCCAGCAGGCCGGCATCGTCGTTCCTCGCCAGGGCCGCGGTGGCGGCGAGCCACTCCGCATCGACGAGGTGGTCCTGATCGTCGTCGAGGGCGGCGCGCGCGCGCTCGATCCACACGGTCGCCGCGGGCGGATCGCCGGCGTCCAGGTGGGACTGCGCGATGCCGAGGAACGCGTCGATCTGCTGGATCCGGACCACGGGCTGTGGCTCCGGCGCCGTCGGCACGGCGGTCTCGATCTCGTGCCACTGCGACGCCGTGGTCGGCTCGCCGCGCCCGTCGGCGATGCGCGCGCGCAGCAGCAGCAGGCGCCACCGGCTGATGCGACCCGGCATCGGTTCGTCGCCGAGCCCGGCGTCGACTTCGAGCGCGACGGCGACGTTCTCGGCGGCCTCGGCGAGCGGCGGATACCGCCCGGTGCCGGCGAGCGCGTTCGCCAGCTGGTAGGTCCGCGAGGCCAGCAGGACCCGCGGCGGCGCACCTTCGTCGGGGAAGTTGGTCACCATCGCGCGCGTCGCGGCGGCGGCCCGTCGATAGCACGCGATCACCTCGACCTGGTCACCGAGACGGACCAGCGTCCGGCCGAGTTCGTCGAGCGCCATCAGACGGGTGCGGTGGGCGAGCGTGCGGCGCGGCTGCTGCCGGCACCACTCGTCGCCGGCGTCTGCCGCGGCGCGGCAATCGACCACCGTGTCGCGCCGTTCGCCGCGGGCCCAGGCGATGGCGGCGCGCAAGCGGTGGAATTCGCAGGTCGCGCGCAACCGGCCGGGCCCGAGGTTCGGCAGCTCCGCGGCCACGGACAGGGTGCGCTGCCAGGCCGCAGAGAGGTCCCCGTCGTCGAGCTTCAGGCGGGCGAGGCCGAGGGCCGCCGCGACGCGGTCGTCCCGCGTCGCCTGTGCCGCGGCCGGATCGCCGCGCAGCGAGTCGAACACGGCGATCGCGCGTTCGAGCGTCGGGATCGCGGTGCTGCGCGCTTTCGCCGGCATGAGGTTCCCGAGGTCGGCGAGCGCCACTGCGAGGTGCTGCGCGTACTTCGCCGGCGCGGCGGTGGCGCACGCGTCGAGGTGGGTCACGGCCTCACCGAGCCGTCGGCAGGCGCCCTGGCGATCGCCGACCAGGGCCATCGTCCAGGCCTCCTGACGCATCGCGCGGCCGAGCGTCGCGCGGACGTCCAGGTCCGCCGGCGCGGCGTCGAGCAGGCGCGCCGCGATCGCGATCGCCTGCGCCGCCACGGGCGCCGCCTGCCTGGCTTCGCCGATCAGTCGCTGGACCTCGGCGAGCACCTGCAACGCTTCGCACTGGTCGCGGGCGACCTGCGGGTCCTGGTCGTTGGTCGCCTGCAGCTGGGCCGTGAATGCGGCTGCCTCGGCGGCGAACGCGCGGCGCAGCTCGTCGCCGTGCTCGCTGCCGTAGAGCGCCGGGTCGTTGGCGCGCGCCAGCATGCGGGCCACGACGTCGCGCAGACCGGCGTGTTCGGCCGCGGCGGTGCGGTGGGCTTCACTCGCCTCGGCCGACATCGCGGCGGCGTGGTGCAGCGCAAAGGCTAGCCCGGTCGCGGCGAGCGCGACGAGCGAGGTGGCGATCAGGATGGCGCGCCGACGGCGGGCGAACTTGCGCAGCCGGTAGGCGAGCGATGGCGGCCCGGCCGATACCGTGTCGCCGCGCAGGTGCCGCTCGAGGTCGGCGACCAGCGCCGTCACCGACGGGTAGCGTTCCTGGCGATCGCGAGCGATCGCGCGCAGCGTGATCCAGTCGAGGTCGCCGCGGACCTCGCCCGCGAGCGGCTTGCCGGGGCCGCTGGTCACCCGCGTGCTCGGCCTAGCCGGCTCGGTGTCGGTCGTCGACTCCGGGTGCTGCCACGGCATGGCATCGGTCAGCAGCTGGTACAGCATCACGCCGAGCGCGAACACGTCGGCGCGCTCGTCGACCTCGTCGATGCGCCCGGCCGCCTGCTCGGGACTCATGTAGCCCGGGGTGCCGACCACGCGACCAGCCTCGGTGCGCGGTGCGTCCTCGTCGTGGCCGCCGATCGCCTTCGCGATGCCGAAGTCGATGATCTTTGGCACCGGCCCGTCGCTGGTCGCGACGACCAGGACGTTCGCCGGTTTGAGATCGCGGTGCACGATGCCGCGGGCGTGGGCATGGGCGACCGCGCGGCACAGGTCGACGAACAGGCGGATTCGCGCCTGGCACGACAGTCCGTGCGCCTTGCACCAGGCGTGGATCGGAGTGCCGTCGACGTATTCCATCACGAAGTAGGGTCGCCCGTCGGGCAGCTCGCCTGCGTCGTAGACCTGCGGAATGCCGTGGTGGTTCAGATCCGCCAGCAATTGCCGTTCGGCGGTGAAGCGCAGCAGCGTCTTCGGATCGCCGACGCCGGGGCGCAGCACCTTGATCGCGACCTCGCGCACCACGGGCCGCTGCTGCTGGCAGAGGTAGACGAGGCCGAACGCGCCGGCGCCGATCCAGCGCAGCACCCGGTGCCCGCCGATCTGCGGCGGCGGCGAGCCTTCCGCATCGCGGTAGCCCGCGTCCAGCAGGCGATCGACCTCGTCGAGGTCGACGCACAGCTCGCGCAATTCGTTGGCGCGGCCGGGATGCGCCGTGATCAGCTCGGCGAGCCTTGCTTTGCGCGCGTCGCCGGCCACCGCCAGCAGGCGGTCCGCCGCGTGCTCGAGGAAATCGTCCGACGCGGCGTCGTCGCCGGGTGTCTCCTTCGTGGTCGTCACGACAGACTGCTCATGGTCGATGCATCGTGGCGTTGGCGCCCGCAAGCATCGCGGCGAGCGCGGCCGGCGACAAGCACCCGATCGGCGCGCCGACCGGCTACGCTTCCGCGCATGCCCCCGAGCCGCATCCACACCCTGAAGGTCTCCGGCGTGTATCCGCACTACGTCGCGAAGGCGGAGCGGAAGAACCGCACCAAGGACGAAGTGGACCAGATCATCTGCTGGCTGACCGGCTATACGCAGGCCGGTCTGCAGAAGCAGCTCGCCGCGCAGAACGACTTCGCGACGTTCTTCGCCCAGGCGCCGCGCCTGCACCCCAATTGCGGGCTGATCAAGGGCGTGGTCTGCGGGATCCGCGTCGAGGCGATCGCGGACCCGCTGGAGCAGAAGGTCCGCTGGCTCGACAAGCTGATCGACGAGCTCGCCAAGGGCAAGCCGATGGCGAAGATCCTGCGGTGAGCGCCGTGCCGCGCGAGCGCGGCGCCACCGATCACGTCTTGAACTGGCCGACGAGCACCATCAGCTCGCTGGCGAGTTCGGCCATGGATCGGCCCGCGACCGAGGTCTCCTCGGCGCCGGCGGCGGTCGAACGGGTCTGATCGTCGACGGTCTGGATCGACTGCGTGATCTCGCGGCTCGCGCCGACGCTCTCCTGGACGTTGCGCGCGACGGTGTCGACGGTCAGGTTGCTCTGCGCGAGGTTGCTCGAGATCTCCTGCGTCGCGGCACGCTGCTCGGCGACCGACGTCGCGATCGCCTGCGAGCTCTGGCTGACCTGGACGATGACCTGGTCGATCGCGGCGATCGCCTGGACCGACTCGGTGGTGCTCGCCTGGATGCGTTCGATGCGCTGGCGGATGTCCTGGGTCGCGTCGGCGGTCTGCCGGGCGAGATCCTTGACCTCGTTGGCGACGACGCTGAAGCCCTTGCCCGCCTCACCGGCGCGCGCGGCCTCGATCGTCGCGTTGAGCGCCAGCAGGTTGGTCTGCTCGGCGATGTCCTGGATCGTCTCGATGACGCGGCCGATCTCGTCCGCGGCCGAGCCGAGGTCGCTGATCTTCGCCGAGCTCTGGCGCGTCAGGTCCGCCGCCTGGTTGGCGATCGTCGCCGCGTGGTCGGCGCCCTTCGCGACCTCGCCGATGCTCGCGGTCATCTCCTCGACGGCGGCCGCGACCGTGCGGAACGT
>CAYMRG010000255.1:0-7590 GCA_964392555.1 uncultured candidatus Brocadiaceae bacterium | reverse complement strand
TTGCGCGTGGGCGCGGTGCCAGGGAGCATCCACGGATGATGCTCCGCGTCCTGACCCCGTTCCTCGCGCTCGCGGCGGCCTGCTCCACGTCGGGGGCCCCGGTGGCTCCCGCTGCGCCGGCCGCTGCGCCGGCCCCGACGCCCACGGCGATCGCGTTCGCCTACGACGACGCCGACTGCAACCTCGGGACCGTGCTGCGGCCGGGCGTGCCCGGCAGTCCGGGCCACCTGATGGTGTCCGATCGCAACCCGAACGGCGACAGCGAACTCGCCGTGCTGATGCGCGGCTTCGTCGCCGACCTCGAGGCAGCGCGGCTGCAGGTCCGGGCCGGCGGTGCGCCGAGTCCCATGTTCGAACACCACCGGGCGATGCGTTGCGCCTGGCCGACCAACCCCGCCGAGCGCAACGCCGCCTACGACCAGCGCGCGCAGGCCTACCTGTACGCGGTGCGGCAGTTCGAGGCGACGCCGAACCGCGACAGCTACAACGCGATCGTCACCAACTGCGTCGCCTGCCACACGGCGTCGTGCGCCGGCGTCGTGCCGCTGATCGAGCAGCTGCGCTGGTAGGCCCGCGCCAGCGGGTCACAGCACTTCGACCTCGAAGTGCGTGACCTTGTCGACGGTCAGCGCCGTGCTGAACGAAACGACGTTGGTGCCGGTCGCCACCAGGGTGCGCACGCCGTAGACGTTGCGGTAGAGCTTGACCGTGTGGTTGCCGGTGTAGCCGTGCTGCAGCGCGTTGAACTGGAACCCGACCGTGCGCGACGTGCTCTCGACCGTGAGGAAGAACAGGCCGAACCAGTTGGCCATCGTCGGCCGCGTCGCCCGCCAGGTGGCGCTGACCACGTCGGGGCGGTTGTAGGACGTCTGCACCAGACCGCCGTTGTAGCTCTGGATCGGCAGCGACACTGCTTGATGCGCCGTGTTGTAGGCCGGGCGCGGCCACCATTCGCCGTCGACCAGGTAGGGGCTGTTCGCGCGGTAGGCGAGCAGGTCCTTGACCAGGTTCGCGAAGCGCGGCCCCTGCACCTTGAACACGCTGTATCCCGGCGTGCTCGGCGCCGCGTTGGGCAATTCATGGTTGGCCAGGCCCTGCACGCCGAAGACCGGCCCGATCTCCAGCATCGTCGGGATGCCGCCGGCCTCGAGTGCGGCGCGGCCGAGGTGGAAGAAGTAGTTGTTCCAGTACGCCGTGCTGACGACCTCGCTCGGCAGGATCGGCTGCACTCCGACCACGGGAACGCTGTGGTGGTAGACCGCGGCGTTGAACTGGACCGACTGCAGGTCCTCGTAGCCGCCCAGGTAGAGATCGAGGCGGTTGTTCGGCGGCACGTAGTCGAAGATCGTCGGCACCAGGTACGGGATCAGGCCGTCGGCGCCTAGCAGGTCCATGTCGTGCATGAACGCTTCGGGCGCGTTCTCGGTGATCGTGATGTAGCCCGGATCGGTCTGTTTGCGCTGGTTGCGCAGGTAGGCGAGCGAATTCACCGAACCCTGGATCTGGTAGTCGCCCGGGCCCGGCAGGTTGGTCGGGACGTTGTTGTAGTCCGCTGGCATCGGGGCCGGCGAGTCGAAGTAGCAGCCGCCGACGCCATAGCCGGACGCCAGCGCCCCGAGGCGGGGATCGACCGCCGCGGCCCACGCCCCGGTCGCCGGATTGATGCTGTCGACCGTGCCGTAGGGGCCCCAATTGACGGCGCGGTGCAGGTTGCCGTGGATGTCGCGCGACGCGAACGCGCCGTACGTCGGGTACTGCGAGTCCATGGGCGCGTAGTTGAGGTAGTTCGTCAACGTGTAGACCATCGGCCGCAGCTTGCCATTGGCGTGGATGTCGCTGAAGAACTGGCCCTGGCCGGGCTTCGGCACGAGGTCGCTGTGGGCGAAGTTCACGTACTGGTTCCAGCCGATGAAGAAGAAGATCCCCATCTCCTTGGCGCCCACGAAGGCTCGCGAACGATCCCAGACACCGATCGCCTGCGCGCGCCAAGTCGCGTTCTGGTACGGGTAGGCGCTCGGGTCGGCGTCGACGCCGAACCAGCCTTGGAGGTACGTCCCATCGCGCAACGTACTGCCGAGATCGCTGCGTTGGGAGACGATGCCCCGCGAGAAGAAGCCGGTCGACTGCAGGTAGGCGCGGTAGAGCTGCGCGAACTCGTACCAGCCGGTGATCGTGCGGCTCGTCCGATACGGCGCGATGCGCAGGGCGACGACGTCGAGCGCGTTCATGCCGCTGACGTTGTCGCGCGCGTGCTTCTCGACGTGGGCCATCTGGAAGCGGTTGCCGCTCAGGCTGCGGTAGCCGGTGAACAGCGGATGGAAGCCGTTGCCGCGTTCCGGATGCGCGTAGACACCCGAGCCGTCGTTGTACCAGTAGCAGCCGAGGAACAGGTTGTAGTTGAAGTCCTCCCGCAGCCCGTCGACCGGGTCCCAGCTCATCGAACCCAGGCGATCGTGGCCAGGCTGGCCGAGCACCGTGAAGGGCGGCTTCAGCACGGCGGCTGGGCTGTGGACGCCCCACGCACCGCGCGCCGACAGCAGGGCGAAGTCCTCGATGCGGCTACCGGTCAGCTGCTGGGCGACCGTGAGGTAGGTACGGGTCTCGTGGATCGCGAGGTTGGTCGTGCCCTGGTTCGCCGGCAGTCCGTAGTGGGCGCCGCCGTCGCCGTAGACCTCGAGGCGCGAGCGCAGGTGGTTCTGACCCGCCGGCAGGTCGAACAACTGCGCGACGACGATCGTGTTCGCGTTGTCGACGGACTGTTGCCAGACGAATCGCAGCGTCGTCGCGCCGGCTGCGGTGCTCGTCGGACCGCCGGCCGGTTCGGCCAGCACGCTGACCGTCGGGTTGCTGCCGACGCGGTAGAGCTGGATGCGCCAGGGCTTGTCGTTCTGGATCGCGATCGACTTGGCGTTCGGCAGGTCGTTGACCTGGACGAGCGTGCCATTGGTCGCGTCGAAGTCGTAGCGGACCTGGGTGTTGCCGAGCGAGACGATGACGGGTGCGGATTGGGCGAGGCCCGCAGGGGCGAGGATCGCCAGGAGACCGACGAGCAGCGTCGGCGCGCAAAGCGGGCGGTCGGGCCCGCAGAACGTTCGGAAGGACATGGCTGATGCCGGTGGCCGCGAAGGACGTGTCTGCGGGTGGCCACGAGCGTGCCGCAGGCCCGGGGCGGCGAGTCGCGGCGTCGAAACCGCCGCTGCCGTCCCTCGCGGTAGGACCGACCGAGGCCTCGGCGTCACGCGGGCGGGCACCCGTGGTGGTCGCGTGGGCGGTCGCCGAGGACGGATCCCGAACATCGCGATCCCGGACAGGACGGTCGCCAACCGCGATGGCCCGGACGCGATGGCCCGGACGCGATGGCCCGGAAACGAACCGAGGCGACCCCGCCGGGGGTCGCCTCGCAGGCGTGTGGTGGAGAGTAGGGGAGTCGAACCCCTGACCTCGACAATGCCATTGTCGCGCTCTACCAACTGAGCTAACTCCCCGCGCGCCAGCTTCCTCCGTCGACGGTTCTCGGCGCGATCCGGCGCGGCCGACGGTCGAATCGAAGGTCGAACCGAAGGTCGCACCGACCCGCGCCGGGGCTGCCCGGCGGGCGAAGGAGCGAAGAAGGTAGCCAGCGTCTCGATCGCGTCAAGCAAGAACCCGGCGCGACTTCGCGGGGTCGGGAAACCTTCTCGATGGCACTGCTGGAGCGGATCCGACGAGTTGGTTAGGCTCGAACCGAACACGTCGGTCCCAACGGTCGGGCCAGCGAGGATGCCGGATGCGGTTTCGGCGTCGCTGGTCCGGGTGCCGGGGTGCAACTGGGTACAGCAGCAAGGTCAAGCTGCGGGCGTCACCATGGTCAAGCAAGGTTCGTTCTTCCAACGACTGAAAGAGAAGTGGGGATCGGGTTCCGGCGTGCGCGTCGAGCAGCGTTCGCCCGCGACCACGCCGTCGGCCGGTGCTTCGCCGTCGGCTTCGGCCGGTGCGGCGCCGCGCGCCGACGCTGGCAAGCCGCGGCCGGCCGCTGCGTCGAGCGGTCATCCCGCCGACCGGCCGACCGTGTCCGCCTCGGCCACGCCGAGCACCAAGCCGACCGAACGTGCCGCCGCGGCGCCCGCGCCGAGCGTCGAGCGCGTCGCTCCGCCGCCGACCAACGGCGCGCGCGAGCTGTCGTCGCAGTTCGCGCCGGTCGACACGCGTTCGTCGCGCAAGCTGTCGGACCGCGAGGAGGCGCTGCTGGCGCTCGGCACGCACTTCCAGGAGCTGTCGACGATGCTGCGCGGTTCGCACGCGCGCATGGACGACCAGCTGACCAAGCTGGTGACGGCGACCAGCGCGCTCGGCGCGCTGCCGGCGTTGTCGCAGCAGCAGCTCGACACGCTGAAGGCCGTGTCGGCGCACATGGAGAAGCAGAACGCGCTCGGCGAGCAGATGGCGACCTCGCTGCAGACGCTGCAGTCGCTGCCGACGCTGCTGCAGAGCGTCGAAGGTGCGCTGGCGCGTGCGGCCGCGACCGACGAGCGGACGTCGGCGACGGTGCGCGAGTTCCAGGCGACGATGGATCGCATCACGGCGTCGATGGGGCAGATGGTCCAGCACAGCGAGCAGCAGGCGAAGGCCTCGCAGCAGCTCGCCGAGCGTCGCGAGGACTCGCTGCTGAACATCGCCGGTGCGCTCGAGCAGGCCCAGGAGAAGTCGGCGCAGGAACTCAAGCGCGCGACCGACGAGGGCATGCAGTCGCTGCGTCGCGCCCACGAGGACCAGTCCAACCGCCTGCACCGCGTCGTGCAGGAGCACGCCGGCTGGAACCGCGCGGTCCTGGTCGGCATCGGCCTCGTCGTGCTCGGCATCGGCGCCCTGATCGCGCTGCAGCTCGTGAAGTGAGCGCGGCCGCGTGAGCGAGCCGCGGCGCATCTGGCTGGTCCGCCACGGCGAGACCGAGGGGCAGTCGTCGATCCGCTACCACGGCAGCAACGACGTGCCGCTGTCGGACGTCGGCCGCGCGCAGATCCGCGCGCTGGCGCCGTGGCTGCAGGGCGTCGACTTCGCGCACGTCGTCCACTCGCCGCTGTCGCGCGCGGCCGAATCGGCGGCGATCCTCGCGACGGCGTGCGGCATCGCGCCGCAGCGGCTGCGCCGCGACGACCGGCTGCGCGAGTTCTCGTTCGGTCACTGCGAAGGCATGACGATCGAGGAGATCGAGGCCGCGTTCCCCGAGTGGTGGCGCGACAACCAGGTCGGCCGGACCGACGGCTACCCCGGCGGCGAGAAGCGCGTCGACTTCGCGGCGCGGGTCGCTGCGGCGATGCGCGACCTCGCGAGCGAGCCGTGGCATCGCGACCTGCTGGTCGTCGTCCACCGCGGCACCGTGCGGCAGGCGGTGCGCACGCTGCTCGGCTTCCCGCCGGGCAGCAAGGATCCGTTCGCGGTCGAACTCGGCAGCCTGACCGTGCTGCGCGAGGACGCGGCCGCGGCGGCGTGGCAGCTCGAGCTGCTCGGCGCGCTGCCGGAATGAGCGCGCACGGCGCGGCTCACCAGAACCAGGCGTAGATCGCGGCCGTCGCCGCCAGCACGAGCGCGCCGTAGAGCTTCGCGCGCGGGTGCGGCCGGACATCGACCATCGCGCGGTCGGGCAGCGTCCACTCGGTCGGCAGCGGTCGCAGCCTGGCCCAGACGTAGAGCCCCGCCACCAGCACGAGGAACAGCACGAACATGTGGTAGAGGAACGACATGCCGGCGTAGGCGCGCAGCGCGGCGACGAGCCCGCCGCGCGCTGCGGCCTCCTCGGCGGTGAGCAACCACGCCGGCGTGCGCGAGACCAGGTAGAGCAGCGGCCCGACGAACAGCGCGGTCTTCGCCGCACCGGCCGGCAGGCGGCGGAACACCAGCCCGGCGAAGAACACCGCGCAGGTCGGCGCGCTGACGAAGCCCCACAGCTCCTGGATGTAGCCGAACACGCCGTCGAACGAGCGGATGATCGGCGCCCACAGGCACGACGCGACGCCGAGCACCACGGTGGCGATCTGGCCGACGCGCACCGCGCGCTTCTCGCTCATCGCCGGCTCGACGTACGTGCCGTAGAGGTCGAGCGTGACGACGGTCGCGGCCGAGTTCAGTCCCGAATTGAACGTGCTGAGGATCGAGCCGGTGATCGCCGCCAGCATCAGTCCGAACATGCCGGGCCCGAGCAGGTGCCGCAGCAGCGCCGGATACGCGCCGTCGCCGGCCTGGTCGGCGCCGAGGATCTGCACGGCCATCATGCCGGGCATCGCGACCATCAGCGGCAACGACAGCTTGATCAGCGCGGCGAAGAAGATGCCCTTCTGCCCCTCGGCGAGCGAGCCGGCAGCGAGCGTGCGCTGCGTGATGAACTGGTTGAGGCCCCAGTAGAACATCACCGGGATCCACAGGCCGGTGACCAGCGACAGGCTCGGCACGTCGGGGTCGTTCCACGGCCGGATCACGTGCAGCCGGTCGGCGTTCGCCGTGGTGAACGCGTGCCAGCCGGCGACGATCCCTGGCCCTGGCCGAGTTCGGCGAGCGCGAGCAACGCGACGGTCAGGCCGCCGGCGAGCAGTGCGGCGCCCTGCAGCAGGTCCGACCAGACGACGGCCTTGAGGCCGCCGAGCACCGTGTAGACGCCGGCGAACAGGCCGATGCCCCAGACGCCGGTGTAGAACGCGACCGACTCGGCGGTCTGCGGCGTGAGGTCGAAATGCCGCGCGAACAGACCCGGCAGGTCGAGCACGCCGCTCAGGAACGTCGAACCCGAGTAGAGCACGGTCGCCAGCACCGTGAAGACGAAGAACACGGCCATCAGGCCGGCGAGGATCGAACGCGTCGCGCGGTCGAAGCGGTACTCGAGGAACTCCGGGATCGTCATGATGCCGGCGCGCAGGAAGCGCGGCAGCAGCCACCAGGCGACGAACACCAGCGCCGGCGCGGCGAGCCATTCGTAGCTCGCGACGGCGAGGCCGGCGCGCGACGCGGTGCCGGTCATGCCGACGAACTGCTCGGTCGAGATGTTCGATGCGATCAGCGAGAAACCGATCAGCCACCACGGCAGCGAGCGGCCGGCGAGGAAGTAGTCGGCGCGGTCGTTCTCCTGCCGCGACGCGGCGACCGAGACGACCGCGACGATCGCGAGGAACGCGAACAGGACGACGAAATCGAGGGTGGTCATCGGCTGGCGTCGGCGTCGGTCCCGGCGTCGGAATCCCGTTCGGCCGCTGCGGCAACGGCGCGGCGCCAGCGGTCGGCGAGTGTGGCGATCTGCAGGCTCTCGGCGTTGGCGACCATCGGTGGCGGCGGCGCGGGACGCCGTTCGCCGGCGCGCTGGCGCTGCACCAGCGCGGCCATCGCCAGCGCCTCGGCGGCAAAGCAGTCGTGCGGCGCGGCGACGTGTTCCTTGTGCTCGCTGCCGTCGCTGGTGACCAGCAGTTCGCCGATCCGGCCGTCGCGCCGGCCTTCGGGCAGGAACGGGTCCGTGATGACGATCCGTCCGTGTTCGCCGACCAGCGTCGCGGTGCGCGCCAGATCGCGGTCGATCGCGCACTGCAGGTGCGCCGTGAGCCCGTCCCAGCGCAGCGTCGCGCGGGCGAA
>CAYMRG010000254.1:0-7649 GCA_964392555.1 uncultured candidatus Brocadiaceae bacterium | reverse complement strand
CGACGCGCATTGCGCGGCGGCGACCTGCACGCCGTCGCGCTACGCGCTGCTGACCGGCGAGTACGCGTTCCGCAAGCAGGGTACCGGCGTGCTGCCGGGCGATGCCGCGCTGGTCATCGAGCCGGGGCGCACGACGCTGCCGGAGGTGATGCGGCGCGCGGGCCTGCGCACCTGCGTCGTCGGCAAGTGGCACCTCGGCCTCGGCAACGGCAACCTCGACTGGAACGGCGAGATCGCGCCCGGCCCGCTCGAGGTCGGGTTCGACGAGTGCTTCCTGCTGCCGGCGACCGGCGACCGCGTGCCGTGCGTCTACGTCGAAGGCCATCGCGTCGTCGACCTCGACCCCGCCGATCCGCTCCGCGTCTCCTACCGCAAGCGCCTCGACGACGCGCCGCTCGGCCGCGAACGACCCGACCTGCTGAAGATGCGCTGGGCGTTCGGCCACGACTTCACGATCGTCAACGGCATCAGCCGAATCGGTTTCATGACCGGCGGCAAGCGCGCGATGTGGGTCGACGAGGACATGGCCGATCGCTTCGTCGCGCGGGCGAAGCGCTTCGTCGACGAGCAGAAGGACGCGCCGTTCTTCCTCTACTTCGCGACCCACGACATCCACGTGCCGCGCGTGCCGCACGCGCGATTCGTCGGCAAGACGACGATGGGACCGCGCGGCGACGCGATCGCGCAGCTCGACTGGTGCGTCGGCGAGCTGCTCGACGCGCTCGATCGCCACGGGCTCACCGCGCGCACGCTGGTCGTGCTGACCAGCGACAACGGCCCGGTGGTCAACGACGGCTACGAGGACGACGCCGTGGCGAAGCTCGGCGCCCACCGGCCGGCAGGGCCGTGCCGCGGCGGCAAGTACAGCGCGTTCGAGGGCGGCACACGCGTGCCGTTCGTCGTCCGCTGGCCGGGGCGCGTGCCGCCCGGCGAATCCGCGGCGCTCGTGACGCAGGTCGACCTGCTGCGCAGCCTCGCGCGGCTCGTCGGCCAGACGGTCGCCGACGACGCCGGCGGCGACAGCGAAGACCACCTCGCGGCGCTGCTCGGCGAGGAGCGCACCGGACGCGGCGTGCTGGTCGAGCAGAGCGGCAGCCTGGCGCTGCGCGAAGGCCAGTGGAAGTACATCGAGCCGAGCCAGCGCGCCGCGTTCGACGAGGCGACGGCGACCGAGCTCGGCAACGCGCCGACGGCGCAGCTCTACGACCTCGCCGCCGATCCCGGCGAGACCACCGATCTCGCCCGACAACATCCCGAGCGCTTGGCCGCGATGGCAGAGCACCTGGCGCGGATCCGCGCCGGCAAGGCCGTGCGCGAAGCGCCGAGCGGTCGCTGACACGCCCATGACGCACGGCGTCTCCGGGTGGCCGAAGTGGCTCGCGCTGACGGGCGCATTCGTCGCGCTGGCATGGCTGGTATCGGCGTGTGGCGGCATCGCCTACCAACGCCGGATACAGCCGGCCGAGATCACGCACGACGAGGGGCATGCCTGGCTCGTACGCGGCGTGCACCTGCCGTGGTGGCTGCCGGCGGAACCCGACGACGGTCGTCGGCTGGCGTCGCCGGTTACAGTGCTCGAGGACACGACGCCGCTTGCGCCCGGCCATGCGGAACACGCCGCGATCCGGCGCGATGGCCGCGGCTTCTCGCACTGGGGCGACGACCTGTGGTTCGCGACGGGCGATGGCTCGGACCCGCGCACCAACGGCCATGCCTACGCGCTGCGCGTGCCCGTCCGCCTGTCCTGGGCGTGGCTGGCCGCCGGCCTCGCCGCCATCGCCCTCGCGACCGCGCCGCTGGTGCACCGCCGGCGCATCGACCTGCGCGCCCAACGCGCCATCCACACGGCGAGCGGCATTGTGATCGTCGCGATCGCGGGCCTGCTCGCCGTCTGCCTCGGCTGGTTCACGATCGCGCCACCGCACTCGCACACGCCGCTGCAGGCGAACGATCTGCAGCCGTGGTCGCCGCCGTTTCCGGACACGGGCGCGCCGACGCGCTGGTCGTGGATCGACCTGTTCGGCGGCCAGATCGACTGGCGGTTCCCGCCGTTCTTCACCGGCGACTGGGCGACGCTCGCCCAAGGTGGCACACGGCTGCTCGCCGACGGCGAAGCGATCCCCCACGGCGACGGTGCGCCGGCCGAAGAGCACGCGCCGGGCACGTTCATCGTCAGCGACACCCTGCTGGTGGTGCGGATGCCCGCCGACCACCGGGTCGCGAACTGGACGATCGACGCTCGCATCACGCCGAGCCGCGGCGCCTGGTCGGTGCTCGCACTGCTGGCCGCGACCGGCGGCTGGCTGTGGGTGACGGGGCGACGGCTCACCGGCGGCCCGACCCGGCTGTCGTACGCCCTGCTGCGTGTGGTCATCGGCGCGCCGATCCCGACCGCCGCGACGTTGCTGACGCTCACCGCGATCGGCTCGGTCACCGCGCCGCTGGCCGCGCCGTTCGCGCTGACCGACGAGCTGGCGGTGTTCGGCCCGGAGGACCGGACGCTGCGCTGGGCCGAGGCGCGCACTCAGCTCGCGCGCCGCACCGGCGAGACCGACGGCGACTACGTGCAGCGCCTGAACGGTGTCGTGGCCGACGCCATGGCGCACGTCTGGGACCGCCGCCACCTTGCCGACCTGCGCATGCAGGTGCCGGCGACCGCGAACTGGCTGCTGTGGCTCGCAGGGGAGATCACGCCGTCGCGGCGGGAGTTCCACTTCGCGGATCCGCGCCACCTGCTCGAGCGCGGCGTCGGGTTGTGCGGCCACATCGCCTACGCACTCGCCGCTCTGCTGCGCGAAGCGGGGTTCGACGCGCGCATGGTCGAGCTGTCGGGTCATTCGGTCGTCGCGGTGCCGGTCGGCGACGAGGCCTGGCTCGCCGACCCCGACTTCCGCGTCGTGCTGCCGATGTCGCTGGCCGAGGCCGAGGCGGTGCCCGAACGCGTCCGCGCCGCCTACGCCGACTCGTCGGTCGGTCCGCGCGCCCGCGTGACCACCGACCAGATCGACCTGGTCGTCGCGGCCTTCGCCCCACCCAACTTCGTTGGCCCGCCCGATCTCACGGCGAGCATCCCGCCGCAGAACACGTGCGACGAAGGACTCGCCGAGGCCCTGCGCTGGTGGCTGCCGATCGCCACTGCGGCCCCGTGGCTGATCGCGATCCTGCGCCCGCGCCGAAACGGCGCGCGCTCCGCGGTCGTGCCCACCGCACGCTCCCACTAGCTTGTTCTCTCACCACCCGCCGCCCCCGAGCGCGCCGATTTCGTCGTCCAGCAAGGAGGGCGACCCGAAGCCGCGCGGAGGCGGGGCCTTCACCGCACCGAGCACGCTTCGGAACGCCGACGCTCGCAGCGCGGCGAAGCCACGCCCCCTGCCGAGCGCGCCGATTTCGTCGTCCTGCAAGGAGGGCGACCCGAAGCGCGCGGAGGCGGGGCCTTCGCCCCGCCGAGCACGCTTCGGGGAAGCCCGACGCCGCTGGGCGGCGAAAGCGGCACGCTCGGGCGTGGCGGTGGTGAGAAGTCCGGGCTAGCGTGCCGCGATGCGGCTCCTCGCGCGCGCCCTGGGCGGTGTTCGCTTCGGTTCGGACATCGTCCGGGCGACGGCGCACGGTGTCCGGGAGAACCTGCGCGCGCCGCGGCCCGTGGTCCCTGCCGACGACGAGGTCCACCTGCTGATCGAAGGCGACCCCGCGCGCGGCCTGTCCCCGGCGGCCCGCTACCGCGCGCTGCAGTACGTGCCGCTGCTCGAGGCCGCCGGGCTGCGCTGCCGCGTCTGGCCGGCGCGTCCCGCGAAGTACTTCACGGCCGCCGCCGACTGGCAGGACCTCTACCGTCGCTGGCCGCGGCTGGCGATGGCCCGCGCCCACCTCGGCTGGCTGCGGCAACGGCAGAACCGCCGCCGCGACTTCCGAGCCCTCGCCGGGCGCGGCGTCGTGTTCCTGCAGCGCGACCTGCTGGCGTTGCCGGAGTCGCAGCTCGAGCGCGAACTGCCGCAACACAACCGCCACATCGTGTTCGACTTCGACGACGCGATCTGGGTGCCGCCGCCGTGGTCGGCGCAGGGCGACGCGGCGATCCACCGGCGGCTGCACGACAAGATCGCCGGCATCTGCGCGCTCAGCACCGCGGTCGTCGCGGCCAACGAACACCTCGCCGCTTTCGCCCGCCGCCACAATCGCAACGTGCACGTGGTGCCGACCACGCTGTGCACCGACGAGTTCCGGCCGCCCGCGGCACCGCCGCAGAACCCCCGCCCGGTCGTCGGCTGGGTCGGCACGTCGGGCAACCTGTTCTACCTGCGCCGCATCGCCCCCGCGCTCGAGCGACTGCGCCGCGATCACGACTTCGTGCTGCGCGTCGTCTGCAACCGCGCGGCGCCCGCCGAACTGGCCGGCCTGCCGCACGATCTCGAATTCGTCGAGTGGCGTGCGGCCGGCGAAGTCGAACGCATCCAGCAGTTCGACCTTGGCATCATGCCGCTGGACGACGACGCCTGGGCGGCGGGCAAGGCGGCGTTCAAGATGGTGCAGTACATGGCGTGCGGCGTGCCGTTCGTCGCCTCGCCGGTCGGCGCCAACCCGGCCACGGGCGGACCGGATGGGCAGTGTGGCCGCTATGCCACGAGCATGGACGACTGGGTGGCAGCACTCGCCGACTTGCTGCGCGACCGCGAGCGACGCCTGACCTACGGTCGCGCCGGACGGCAGCACGCGCAAACCCAGTTCGACCGACGCAACCACGCGCCGCGCCTCGCCGCCATCCTGCGAGCCGCGACCAAGGAAAACCCTGAGTAGCACGCCTCGCCGACACCGATTGACGGTGCGGGGCGATGTGGCCGCGGTGGCATGGGAAAATCCTCAGCGGAAGATGGAACCGCCCGCCGAGAGGTGGCCGTCGAATCGGCGCGGGGATGCGTGCTGACAACCAGAACCCCTCACACCCCAGCCGCACCTCGATCGCCAGGTCGATGTCCATCCGCCAACCGATCGTCGTCCTCTCCGGTCTCCTCCTCGCCACCACACTCACCGCGCAGAACCAACGCAACCTGCTCGTGATCATCCCGGATGATCTCGGGATCGACAGCATCGGCTGCTACGGGATGCCCCACCCGGCGCCGACTCCCGTGCTCGACAGCCTGGCGCAGGCCGGCATGCGCTTCACGCGCATGTATGCGAACCCCGCGTGCACGCCATCGCGGGCGGCCCTCCTGTCGGGTCGGTATGCCTTTCGCAACGGCACGACGAGCGCCCTGCCGCCCGGAGCGTCCGGCATCACACCGTCCGAAGTGCTGCTGCCGCAGATCCTCGGCGGGGCCGGCTACAACACGGGGATGATCGGCAAGTGGCACCTCGGCACCTGGGGTGGCGCCGACACGCCGAACCTGATGGGTTTCGGCTACTTCAAGGGCATCCTGGACAGCGGCGCCAACCCCTACCAGTGGCCCATGGTCGAGCAGGGCACCACGACGGTCTGCACGAACTACATCATGACCGAGATGACCAACTCGGTGATCAGCTGGATCCAGGCGCAGACGGGGCCGTGGGTCATGGTGTTCACGCCGACGCTGCCGCACGTGCCCTACCACACGCCGCCCGCGTCGCTGCACACGCAGAACCTGGCCGGACTCAGCCCGGCCACGACGCCGCGGCCGTTCTTCGAGGCGATGGTCCAGGCGATGGACACCGAGATCGGCCGGCTGCTGACGTCGCTGTCGCCGAGCGTGCTCGCCAACACCAACATCGTGGTCATCCCGGACAATGGGACCGACAACAGCGTCGCGATGGCGCCGGTGCAGCCGAGCCACGCGAAGGGTTCGCTCTACGAATTCGGTTCGCACGTGCCGCTGATCGTCAAGGGACCGGCGGTGGCCGTCCCCGGATCGGTCTGCAGCGCGCTGCTCAGCGGCGTCGACCTGATGCCGACACTGGTCGAGATGTGCGGCGTGCAGATGCCGGCCCTGCCGCCCTCGGCGCCGCTCGACGGGCTCAGCTTCGCGTCCATGCTGGCGAATCCGGGACTCCCGGGCCGACCGTTCGTCTACTCGGAGATCACCGGCACACCGCTGGGACAGGGTTACACCGTTCTGTCCGACTCCCACCGCCTGATCCGCTACATGCGGACCCAGCCCCAGCACCAGGAGCTGTACTGTGTCACCGCGGACCCGCTCGAACAGGCGGACCTGCTGACGACGACCTCGGCGACCCAGCAACTGGCGGCGTCGGGGCTGATGGGGGCGATGGATCAGATCCGTCGCGACGGCTGGGCGGAGTTGTTCGGCGCCGGCTGCGCCTCGGGCGCGAACACGACGACCTTCTCGACGCAGACCAACCCGGAGATCGGGCACAACTTCTACCTCTCGGTGCAGAACCTGCCGACCAGCGCGCTGGGATCGATCGTGATGGTCGGGCTGTCCCGCACCTCCGCCGGCGGTGTGCCGCTGCCCGTGGACCTGACGGTGTTCGGCAGCCAGGGCTGCGAACTGGCGGTCTCGCCCGATCTGCTCCTGTCGGTCGGGCCGAACGGCATCTCGGCGCCCGTGATGATCCCGGCCATCACGTCCCTCTACGGCTTCGAGGTCTATTGCCAGGCCGTCATCGCCGACCCCCAGGCAACGGCCAACGGGCTCGCCTGGAGCCGTTCGCTGCGCTGCATCATCGGCGAGTGAGCCCACGCCGGCGGACGCGGCCGGCCGGTCGTCGAACTGGCGGCGGCCCGATCCACGGGCTACCGTGACGCCGGCTCATGCTGCCGCCCCAGCGCCCCCTGCGCCCGGTCATGATCGTGCCGGACTTCGACCGCATCGGCGGCTACGAGCTGCAGGCGCTGTCGCTGGCGAGCCACTTCCGGCAGCGCGCCGTGCCGTCGTTCGTGCTGGCCAACAACCCGTGGGGCCATCCGGGGCGCGACGAACGGCTCGGCGTGCCGATCGTGCGGCTGCCGCCGTCGCCGCCCTCGCACGGCAACTGGGCCGCGCTGTTCGTCGCCTTCCTGACCTTCCTGAAGAACCACCGCCACGAGTACGACGTCATCCACTGCCACGCGCTGACGTTCCTCGCCGCGTGCTGCGCCAGGATCGGGCGCATCCTCAAGAAGCCCGTCGTGGTCAAGGTCGCGACCGAGCAGGACGTGCGGGAGTATCGCGACAGCCGCTCGCTGCACTTCCGACTGTTCTTCCGCTGGCTGAAGCGCGCCGATCGCCTGCTGTGCCTGTCGCAGTCGATCCGCGACGAGGCGATCGCCTGCGGCTTCGCACCCGAACAGGCCGTGATCGCGCCGAACGGCGTCGACACGCAGCGCTTCGCGCCGGCGACGGCCGACGCGCGGCGCGCGGCGCGGCAGGCGCTGGGGCTCGCCGACGACACGTTCGCGCCGCTGTTCGTCGGGCGGCTCGTGCAGCGCAAGGGCGTCGACGTGCTGCTGCGCGCGCTGGCCGCGACGGCTCGCGCGCGGCGCGGCCGGCTGATGGTCGTCGGCGACGGCGAGCAGCGGGGCCCACTCGAGGCGCGGGCGCGAGAACTCGGCGTCGCCGCGAACGTGCAGTTCGCCGGCGAACACGCCGACACCGCGCCGTTCTATGCGGCGGCCGACGCGTTCGTGTTCCCGAGCCGGCGCGAGGGCCTGCCCAACGCGCTGCTCGAGGCGATGAGCTGCG
>CAYMRG010000253.1:0-7663 GCA_964392555.1 uncultured candidatus Brocadiaceae bacterium | reverse complement strand
CCACAACGAGCTGACGACGCACAGCGAACGCGCCGAATCGCAGCGCGCGCGGGCCGCCGATCGGCTGGCCGAGGTCGAGCGCGGCCAGCAGCGTTCGGCGGGTCTCGTCGAACAGCGCGACGAGCGGCACACGGCGTTGGTGATCGCGCGCGACGAGCTGACGCAGAAGGAGGCCGAGCTGATCGACCTGCACAAGGCGCTCGAGGGGCAGCGGCACGCGGTGACGACCGCCACCGCCGCGCTGCGCGCGTTGCTGCAGGAGCGCGAGGATCTGCGCGAACACCAGCTCGAGCTGTTGCACCGCCGGACGCGGGCGCGCAATGCCGCCGCCGACGCCGGGGCCAAGCGCACGGCCGCCGCGGCGCGGCAGCACCGGCTGACCGAGCGCCAGGGCGTGCTCGGTGGCGAGCGCGAACGGCTCGCCGGCGAGCAGGCGCGGTTCGCCGACGAAGCAGCGGACCTCGGCACGCGGCAGCGGCTGCTGGTCGAACGTGAACAGCGGGCGTTGCAGGACCTCGAGGGCGCCGATGCGGCCGCCGCCGAGCTGGCGGCGCAGGAATCGCATCTGCGGCTCGAGCTGTCGCAGGTCGATGGGCGTCGCCAGGCGCTGGTGGCGATGGAGCAGCACATGGAGGGCCTCGACCAGGGGCCGCGCCACGTGCTGCAGCAGCAGCCGCCGGGCCTGCGCGGTCGTCTGTTGGACCTGATCGAGATCGACCTGCAGCACGGTCCGGCGCTCGAAGCGGCGCTCGGCCCGTTCGTCCAGGCGCTGGTCGTCGACACGCGCGAGCATGCAGCGGCGATCGTCCGCGACCTCGCGGCGCAGCGGCTCGGCCGCGTGCTGCTGCTGGTCGAGGAGGAGTTCGGCGATGCGCCGCCGTGCTCGTCGGCGCTGCTGCCGCCGCCGCGCGGCGTACACCACCTCGCCGACCTGGTGCGCCACACGCAACCCGACAGCGAGAGCCGCCGGCTGCTCGGCTGGCTGCTGCGCGGCGTAGTCATCGCCGACTTCGACATCGCCGACCCGAGCCGCGCCGACCTGTGCTTCGTCACGCCGGACGGCACGCTGGTCTGCGGCCCGCGCATGGAAGGCGGCGCGTCGACCGAGGGCCACGCCGGCCTGGTCGTGCGCCGCGCGCAGATCGCGCAGCTCGCCGACGACGTCGCGGCGGTCGAGGGTCGGCTGGCCTCGCTGCAGGTCGGCAAGGACCAGGCCGTCGGCCGCGTCGACCGCCTGAAGCGCGAGCTGAAGGCGATCGGCGACGCGCTGCAGCAGGTGCGGCGCACGCTGCAGGGGGTCGAGGCCGAACGCGCGCGGCTCACGGCGCGGCACGGCGACGTCGAACGCGAATTCGGCGAGCTGCTGCACGAGGCGGGCGAGCTGTCGCACGTGCACTGCGGCGCGCTCGGTCGGCTCGGCCACGCGTTGTTCGACCAGTTCCTGGTCGGCCGATTGGAGGCGCACGCCCAGACCGAGGAGCAGGCGTTCGGCGGTCGCATCCACGACTGCGAAGCGCAGGCGCAGGGCGAGCAGCGCAAGGAGCAGGACCTGCGCATCCGCCAGGTGCAGACCGGCGAAGCGCGCGAGGGCCTGGTGCGGTCGATCCGCATGCACGAGGGGGCGCTGCGCGATTTCGAGCAGGCGCTGCAGGAACTCGCCGACCGCCAGCACGATGCCGAGGCCGACCGCCAGAAGGCGCTCGGCGAGATGGCGCGCTGCCAGGAGCTGGCCGACGCGCTCGAGGATCGGCTCGCCGAACTCGAGACCGACAAGGCGACGTGCGTCGCGGCGGTCGACGCCGCGCGCGCCGAGCGCAACCGTCTGCAGCAGGACGTGTCGGCCTGGGAGCAGAAGCGCTCGCAGGCCAGCGAACTGCTGACGCAGACCCGCCTCGCGGTGGCCGACGTCGAGCATCGCTTCGCCCGGCTCGAGGATCGCCTGCGCGAGGACTGCGGCATCGAGCTACAGCGCTGCCTCGGCGAGGTCGAGGGCATCGGCCTCGAGGACAGCCGCGACTTCGCCGCGCCCGCGGCGCCGTTCGGCAGCGTCGAGGAGCTGTTCGGCCCGCCGCTGCCGCCGGCCGTCGTGCACGCCTGGTACGGCCTTGCCCACCTGTGGGAGGATCCGGCGTTCGACGTCGGCGAGGCGCGCAAGGAAGTGCAGGTCCTGCAGAGCCAGAAGGACCGGCTCGGCGCGGTCAACCTCGACGCGGTCGAGGAACTCGAGGCCGAGGAAGGTCAGTTCTCGACGCTCGAGCAGGAGGTGCAGGACCTCAAGGAAGCGCGGCGCGCGCTGATGGAGACGCTGAAGAAGCTCGAGGCCGAGTCGAAGACGCTGTTCGAGCAGACGTTCCACGAGGCCCGCAAGAACTTCCAGGAGATCTTCCGCAAGCTGTTCCAGGGCGGCAAGGCCGACATGTTCCTGTCGAACACCGAGGAGGACCTGCTCGAGGCCGGCATCGAGATCGTCGCGCAGCCGCCCGGCAAGCAGCTGCAGTCGATCAACCTGCTGTCCGGTGGCGAGCGCTCGCTGACCGCGGTCGCGATCCTGTTCGCGCTGTTCAAGGTGCGGCCGAGCCCGTTCTGCATCCTCGACGAAGTGGACGCCGCGCTCGACGAGACCAACGTCGAACGCTTCCTGCGGGTGCTGCGCGACTTCACCGGCGAGACGCAGTTCTGCATCGTCACACACCACAAGCGCACGATGGCCGACTGCCAGGTGCTCTACGGCATCACGATGCAGCGCCGCGGCGTCAGCTCGCGGATCGCGGTCTCGCTGCAGGAGGTCGACAGCTTCCAGGAAGGTGGCACGGTCGGCGCGGGCGCGGGCTCCGGCAAGCCGGACCCGGCGAAGAAGCAGCGGATCGCCGGCGAGGAGCAGGTCGGGTTCTGACCGCCGCGGCGCCGCGCCGCAGCGCGGCCCGTCAGCGCTCGGCGAACAGCAGGACGTGCTCGCCCGGGTGTTCGCTGCCGGTCGCGGCGAGCACCACCTCGTAGCCCCATTCGGCGCGCTGCGGGTCCCGCCACAGGCGCTCGGGCAGGCGCACGATCGCGGGCGAGGTCGCGGTCACCGTGGTCGCGCCGAGCGGGGTGCGATCGCGACGTTGGACGGCGATCGCACGCAGCGGCGGGGCCGCCGCCAAGGCGCCCTCGGTGACGTAGGCGCGGATCCGGTGCGGGTGCGCGTCGGTGACGATCGCGACCGTCGCGCCGGTCTCGACCCACTCGCCGGCGCTCGCCGTGAGATCGGTCAGCGTTCCCGCGATAGGCGCGCGCAGGTCGAGGTCGTGCGCGTCGCGGGCGATGCGCTCCAGTTCGGCGGACTGCGCTTCGATCGCCCAGCGGCGCGGTGCCATCACGACCTCGGCCGGCAGCTCGCCGACGGCGTCCGGCGCGAACGCGCGCAGCCGCTCGTCGGCGGTGGCGACGCGGGTCGCCTGCTCGCGGTGCAGCTCGGCGAGTTCACCGATCCGCTTCTGCAGTGCGTCGCGTTCGGTGCGCACGCGCACCAGCTCGGGCTCGCCGACCATGCCCTGGCCCACCAGGCTCTCGAGCCGGTCGGCCTCGATCGAAGCGCCCTGGACCCGCACCCGCGCTTCCTCGAGCGCCGCGCGCGTCGCCAGCGCCTCGACCTGTGCCGCCTCGAGGTCGGTCGCGAGACGCCGGCGTTCGACGCTCGCATCGAGGCCCTGGGCGGCGGTGGTGCGGGCGCGCTCGTGGGCCAGCTCGGCGACGTCGCGGGTCAGCTCGGCGCGCAGCCGTTCGAGCTGGCTGGTGGCGCGGCGCAGGCGGAGTTGCACGTCGCCGTCGTCGAGCCGCAGCACGACCTGGCCGGCGGCGACCGCGTCGTGGCGGGCGATCAGCACGGCCGCGACGCGGCCGCGCACCGGGCTGGCGACGTGCGCGGTGTCGACGTCGACCAGTCCCTGCAGCACCAGTGGCGCCGGGCGCATCGTCTGCAAGCCGACCAATGCGGCGACCGCAGCGAACCAGACGAGCGCCGTGGCGGCGCGGCGTCGACCACCGAGACGGCGGAGGAAGCCGGGGCGTGGGCGCGTGGGCGACCAGTCCATCACAGCTCCTCGTGCTCGTTCTGCACGAGCAGCGTGACGTCGGCGAGGCCGGGGATCGCGCACAGATCGGCGACCAGCGCGTGTTGCGCGTCGGGTTCGAACAGGCGGATCTGGTACGAGCAATCGAGGGCGCCGTCGCGCCGCGATTCGCGCAGGCTGACCAGGGCGAAGTGGTGGCAGTAGTGGCGCAGCACCGTGCGCAGCCGGTCGTCCTGTTCGCCGCGCGCCGGCAGCGAGCAGCGGAGCACGCCGTCGTGGTCGAGCCGTTCGCCGAAGCGCACGCCGAACAGGTAGGTCGCGGCGAGCAGCACGACCGCGGTGGCGACGATCGCCAGCAGCGTGTTCTGCACGCCGACCGTGATGCCGATCGCGACCGCGAGGAACAGGAACACCGTGTCGCGGCTGTCCTTGATCGGCGTGCGGAAGCGGATCAGCGCCAGTGCGCCGAACAGCCCGAACGCCCGCGCGACGCTGTCGCCGACGGCCAGCATCACGACCGTGACGATCATCGCCAGCAGCACCAGCGACTGCACGAACGACCGCGAGTAGCCCATGCCCTGGTGCGTCCAGACGTAGACCCAGGCGAGCGGCTTGGCCAGCACGAACGCCAGCAGCAGGTGGCTGAGCAGGGCGGGCAGGTTCGGCAGGCTCGTGCCGAGGTTGCCGAGCGGCTGCAGGAGGTCAGGCATGCGCGTGGCGGGTTGGTTCGCGGGCGGCGTCGAGCAGGGCGACGCAGGTGCCGTACTTGGAGAACGAGGTGCGCCGCAGTTCGCAGGCGTGCACGACCTGCTGCAGCCACGGCGGGAACCGGTCGGTGAACTTCAGCTCGAGCACCACGCCGAGCGGAGGCGCGCCGTGGTACTGCATGCTGTCGAGGCGCACGATCGGCTGGTCCTCGGCGAGCGCGGCGAGATGTCGGTCGAAGGTGACGCGGACCTCGTCGTCGTCGATGCCGACGTAGGCCTCGCGCTCGTAGCGGACGGTTACGCGCGGCCTCGCGTCGCGCAGCAGCATCAGCCGCGTGAACTCGCGCAATGCCGGCAGCGCGGCTGGCACGATCGCGACGTCGCCGAGGGCGCCGGCGAGGACGGCGGCGAGCGCCTGGCGCGGCAGGGCCGCCCGTAGCTTCTGCACGACGCGGTCGTGCCGCCGCTTGACCTCGACGAACACCGGCAGGTTTGGATCGTCACCGTAGCTGCGGATCCGCAGCTTGAACCGGTCGCACGCGCCGTCGAGCGTCTCGCGCAACAGGGAGCCTGCGTCGTCGTCGAGGTAGAGGCTCGCGATCGGGTAGCGATGGCCCGGGCGCGTCGCCGCGTGCGGGTCCGGTGCGACGAACGGTTGCACGAGCGCCAGCACGCGCGCGGCCGTCCGTTCGGCCACCAGGAACTTGCATTCGTGCCGGTTGTGGTAGACCACGTTGGCGGAGGGGTGGACGCGGGACGCCGAGGTGGGTGCGCCCCGCGTCGGTCAACGGGGGTGGTTCACGGGCAGATCGTGATCTCGATCGCGGGCGTGCTGTCCCAGCTCGCCGCGTCGAGGCCGAATCCCTGCGCCGTGACGCGCGTGCCGGCGATGCCGGCGCCGGTCGGGATCGGGAACGCCCAGCCCGCGGCGCCGGTGGCGTCGAAGAGCAGCGTCACCGGTACGACCATCGTCGCCAGGTCGAGCAGCAGGACCTCGTCGCCGATGCCGAACGGCCCCAGCGGGACGTAGCCGCCGCCGAGCGCCAGCGCGGCGACGCCGACACCGTTCGCCGGCGCACCGCTCACCTGGTAGGCCGCGGTGGTGCCGACCTGCAGCGTGCCGGCGACGGTCATCGTCGCGCCGTGCGTGCCGGCGACGAGTGCGCCGTAGGTGCGCTGGCCGCAGCCCGCGAGTTCGTTCCGCGCGTCGAACGTCGGCGTCGCGAACGTGACCCACGGCAGCGCGCCGTCGTCGAGGCGACCGGTCGAGACGTCGGCCGTCTGCTGGCCGAACTCGATCACGTCGACGAGGCCGGTGCCGGCCGCGTTCCACAGGGCCACGAGTTCGCCGCCGGCCGCGAGCTTGAAGTTGGCGTGCAGGGGGCCCTGCGTGCCATCCTCGTCGCACCAGACGCGCAGCACGCCGTTGGCCGGGATCACCGTGCTGGCCGGCAGCGCGAACTTCAGCACGACGAGGCTGTCGCTGAGCCACATGCCGCTGACGTCGACCGGTTGGTTGCTGGTGTTGTAGAGCTCGACCCAGTCCTCGTGCTGGGCGTTCTCGTCGACCGGGCCGGTTACGTTCTGCGCGACGAACTCGTTGATCGCGATCGGCGACGCGACCACCGGCCAGTCGATCTGCACCTTCGGGCAGCCTCGTTCGAGCTCGGCCGTGTACGGCTCGAAACTGGCCGCACCGGTCGCGGTGACCGCCTCGGCGTAGTAATCGACGAGCGCACCAGGCGCCTGCGCCGCGATCGCGACACCCCAGATGCCGTCGCCGGCCGCGCCGTCGCCGTGCGCACCATCGTCGAACATCGCGAGTTTCTGGAAGGGCCCGACCCTGCGCCAGTAGAGGTTCACACCGGTCGCCAGGGCACTGGTCTGCACCGTGAACGTGATCGCCTGCGTGGGATTCGGCGACAGCGGCGCATGCGTCAGGTTGGACAGGGTCGCGCGCGAGGCGTTGACGTAGGCGTTGGTGTTCAGGAACGCGTAGCGATTCTGGATGAACGGCACGAGGCCAGGCACGGTCGTCGTGCCACCCCCGGGGCCACCGCCGCCCGTCACGGTCACCGAGGCGGTCAGATTCGTCGTGAACTGCGCGGTCGTGTAGATCTTCTTGGTGTCGGCGGCGACGTCGGCCGCGATCATCGCGTGGTACTGCTGGGCGAGCGGGACCAGGAACGTCGGGTTGAACGACTCGTCGAGGACCGCCCGCAGGTGCGCCTTGTAGCGCTGCGTCCAGTCGGCGAACTGCAGCGTCTTGGTGAACGCCGGCCGGAACGCATTGGTCGTCTGGTAGTCGGGCGCCAGCGACGCGCTGCCGGCCATCGCCTCGTTGAGGTCGAACGGGAACGTGGTGCCGTCGCCGTGGACATCGTCGATGTAGAGGAAGTGGTCCTTGCCGCTCTCGAGGTAGCTGTCGGTGTTGGTCGTGACGTTCATGACCGCCGCGTAGCGGTAGAACGCGTCGACGTTGAACACCGCGAGCAGCGTCGATTGCGGCGTCGCCGTGGTCGTCGCGTTCAGCACCGTGCACAGGTTCATCAGATCGGTGCCGTCACCTTGCTTGGCCTGGTAGGCCGACAGGTAGCTGGCGGCGACGTTCGGCGTCAGCACGGTGTAGGCGCAGCGGCCGTTGTTGAAGCCGCCAGAGGTCGGGAAGCAGCGGTAGCGGTTGCCGTCGTTGCTGCGGAACCACTCCTTCATCATGTCCTTGTTCGGCTGCTGGACGTTGATGTAGAGGCCCCAGTAGGTGCCGTTGAGCCACAGCCGCACGAAGTTCGCCTTCGGCGCGACGCCGTGCCGGCGCATCACCATGTAGGTGAGGAACTCGCGCAGGAAGGTCGGGTCGTGGAAGCCGTTGTTGAGGTTCAGGCTGTCGTAGCCGTAGAGGTCCTG
>CAYMRG010000252.1:2230-7684 GCA_964392555.1 uncultured candidatus Brocadiaceae bacterium | reverse complement strand
AGCGGCGACGCGAGCGGCGTGGTGCCGAGCAGCTTCCGCGTGCTGCGCGAGCTGCTGGAGCGGCTCGAGGACAGCGAGACCGGCGAGATCCTCGCCAAGCAGCTGCACGTCGACATCCCCAAGCAGCGCCGCCAGCAGGCGAAGGTCGTCGGCAAGGTGCTCGGCGAGCAGATGTGGCGCCGGTTCCCGTTCGTCAAGGGCGGCAAGCCGATGACGAAGGACCTGACGGAGCTGGTGCTGAATCGCACGTGGCGGCCGTTCGTCGAGGTGATCGGCATGGACGGCGTGCCAGCGCTCGACAAGGCGGGCAACGTGCTGCGGCCGTTCACGACCGCCAAGCTGTCGATGCGCATCCCGCCGTCGGCCAACCCGCAGAAATGCGGCGCGCAGCTCGAGAAGCTGCTGACCAAGGATGCGCCACACGGCGCGAAGGTCTCGTTCAAGGCCGACAAGGTCAGCGCCGGCTGGGACGCGCCACCGCTGGCGACGTGGCTCGAGAAGGCCTGCAGCCGCGCGTCGCACGCGCTGTTCCAGAAGGACTGCGTCTACATGGGCGAGGGCGGCACGATCCCGTTCATGGGCATGCTGGGCGAGAAGTTCCCGAAGGCGCAGTTCATGATCACGGGCGTGCTCGGGCCGCAGAGCAATGCGCACGGGCCCAACGAGTTCCTCCACATCCCGATGGGCAAGCGCCTGACGGCGGCGGTGGCGATGGTCCTCGACGAGCACTTCCGGCGCGGTGCCGACGGCGCCAAGGCAGCGAAGGTGCTCGAGCCGAAGCCGGCCAAGGCAGACAAGGCAGACAAGGCCGAGAAGAAGGCCAAGGACGGCGGCAAGAAGAAGGACAAGAAGCGCGACAAGAAGAAGGCCAAGGCCGTCGCGGTCGAGAGCTGATCGCCGCGTCAGCGCGCGTCGGGGAACGTGCAGTCGGCCGTGGCGCCGGCTGCGACCTCGAGCGTCGAGTCGCGCGTCCGCCCGTCGCGCGCGACCCAGCGCGCGCGCCAGGTCCCGGGCAGCACCGGATCGATGACGAAGTCGCCGTCGTTGCCGACCGTCGCGCGGC
Source organism: uncultured candidatus Brocadiaceae bacterium (assembly GCA_964392555.1). Classification (GTDB taxonomy): domain Bacteria; phylum Planctomycetota; class UBA1135; order UBA1135; family UBA2386; genus CAYMRG01. The sequence continues at coordinate 6,621 of CAYMRG010000252.1, read as the reverse complement.
GCAGGCCCGGCGGCACGCGTTCCTGTAGCGCGTCCGCGGGTAGCAGCTCGATGAGCGTGCCGACCTCGCCCGCGTCGAGGTGGCCGCGCACGCGGCCGAAGCGTTGCGCGGCGGGTGGCACGTCGACGCGGCGTTCGCGGTCTCCGGCGACGACCGTGAACAGCGGTGCCAGCAGGTCGCCGAGCATCGCCTCGGCGTGCGCCTGCCAGGTGCCGTCGAGCGTGACGACCTGCGCGCGCCAGGCACCGGGGAACAGCCCGACGAGCGCGAAGGTGCCGTCGTCGGCGAGGAGGCCGCGCACCCGCCGGCCGCTGCCGTGCGTGCAGACGATCTCGGCGGTGGCGCGCGGCCGGTCGATGCAGCGACCGACCAACCGCACGCCTTCGTCCAACGCGACGTCGTGGCGATGATGACCGGCCACGGCGAGGTCGAGCTCGACTTCGCAGCGCGCCGCACCGTCGCTGTCGACGCGCAGCAACCACCGGCCCGGCGGCACCGGCGCGAGCTCGAACGGCCGGTCGGCCGCAGTGACCTGCAGCACGCGCGGCGGCCCGTCCGGCGCGGCGACCGGCCACAGGCCGACGACCGCAGGCACCGGCTCACCGTGGTAGGTGACGGTGCCGGCGACGATCGCGCCGCGTTCGAGCACGAGCGTCAGCAGTGCATCGAGGCCGGTCGGCGCCAACGGCCCGAACGCGAGGCTCGCGTGCTCGGCGGCGATCGCGGTCACGGCGAACGGCGCCTCGTCGGGCACCGGCAGCGCGAAGCTGCCGTCGGCGTCGACGGCGACGGTGTCGGTCGGGTCGAGGTCGAGCGGCGGCGGCAGTTCGCCCGGCGGCGTGTCGGGCACGAGCGTCCGCAGGCGCACGCGCGCACCCGCCAGCGGTCGGCGATCGGGGCCGACGACGCGGCCGCGCACGAACGGCAGTGGCGTCAGCTCGAGCAGCAGCTCGGCCGCGGGATCGACGGGCCGGAGTGGCGTCGCGTCGCGGTGGCCGGCGGCTCGCGCCGTGATCGTGCACGGCGGCGGCGGCGCAGCGGCGAAGAAGAACCAGCCGTCCTCGTCGGTGCGGGCGCTCTGCACCGTCGGCACCACCAGGCCGCCGAGCTGCGGCAGGATGCGGACCTCGGCGTCGGCGACGCCGCGACCCCGCGCGACGACGCGGCCGTGCCAGGTGACCGCCGCCAGCAGAGCGACGTCGCCGACGTCGAGCAGGGCGTCGGGTGCGTCGTCGGGCGCGAGGTCGCCGATCTGGGCCGGCGCGAAGCCCGGTGCGTCGAGCAACAGCGTGCAGCCGCTCGCCGGGGTCGGCGCGATCAGGAAGCTGCCGTCGGCCGCGCTGGCGAACCGGCGCGGGGCGTCGCCATCGGTCGCCAGCTCGATCGTGCCAGCGGCGATCGGTTGCGCATGCGCGTCGACGAGGCGGCCGCGGATCGCGCAGCGACCGGGCGCGGCGTCGCGGCGTTCATCGACCGCGGCCGTCGGCTGGCCTTCGGGGGGCGGGGGCGACGAGGTCATGTTTGCGTTCGCGGCGTCGCGTGGCAGCGCGGTTGGCGCGGTCTCATGCCGGGCTGGCCGCAGCGCCAGCCAGAGCGCGGCAGCAGCTGCTGCGATCGCCAGCAGCAGCCACGCGGCGCGCCCGTTCACTGGAACGTCTGGTTCGTGTTGCGTTGCCCGGGCGTCGCCGCCTGCGCGGCCTGCCAGACGAACGTCGAGTACTGGCTGCCGGTACCACCGAGCTGCAGCGAGTAGCCGACCGGCGTGGTCGACGGTTCGCTGACACCGAGGTCGGCGGCGACCCTGCCGGCGGCCGCGCCGTTGGTCGCCGCGAACCCGCCCTCGTAGCTGACGAAGTGCATCACCACGCCGGTGCGGGTCACCAGCGCGATGCCGTCGGCGCCGTCCTGCAGGCCCGGGGCCGGGAAAGACAGCACGCCGAAGCCGGCCTGCTGGTTGGGGATCGTGCCCGAGACCTTGACGGCGCCGTAGACGTGACCGTTCGCGCCGTCGTAGAGCAGCAACTGCCAGCCGTTGACGTTCGTGCCGGCATAGCCGGCGATCTCGACGAACTCACCGACGTCGGTACCGGTGTTGTCGTAGTGGACCTCGTTGATCCAGACCTCGGGCTCGCGGATGCGCGCGCACTGGTTGGCGTAGACGCATGCGACCCATTCCGGGTGGTCGATGAACGGGTTGCGGTTGCCCTGGTGCGCGTAGACGGCGTTGTTGCGCGCCATCTCCTTCGCGTCGACCGGATCCTGCTGGTGCCACTGCAGCAGCGCCGTCAGCTTGCCCATGTAGGCGATCGACTCGTTGTTGCCGGTCGCGCTCGCGTCGATCAGGTTCTGGTTGTCGGTCAGCCGGAGGTCCTGGCCGCCCGGCGTCGAGGCTCCGCCCTCGTAGCAGACGTCCATGTAGAACATCGCCCGTGCGACGTCACCCTTGCGCGAACCCCACGTCTGCCAGGCGGCGGTGTTGGTCCAGTTGGAGTTGCCGGGGAACGTGCCGCTGCCGCCGCCCTGGCCCGCGTTGACCAACGTGCTCCACTCGGTCCATGACGACGCACCGTTGTCGTAGACCTTGTTGTCGCGCGCGCCGTTGTAGCTGATGTCGCAGAGGAACAGGTGGTGGCAGTCCGTGTACGGGAAGTTGGTGCTGCCGTCGTTCGGGAACCCCAACGAGTTCGGCCAAGAGTGCTCGCGGTTGTAGAACGTGTTCCCGCCGCCCTGCTTGGTGTAGACGGCGTTCTTGTAGAGATCGAGGATCTGGCTCGTGTTGCCGGGATTCTGGTCGGCGATCTCCAGCACGTCCCAGGTGTCGGTCGAGCTCGCCGTGTAGGGGATCTTCGTGTGGTTCGCGATCACCGCGTGCAGGGTGGTGCGCAGCTGGCCCGGCGTGGTCGTGATGACCGACGCGTAGTAGTTCGGCGGGGCCTGGGCGGTGAGCGCGGCCGCCGTGGCGGCGCACGCGAGGAGGAAGGCGAAGCGCATGGCCGCGGCAGGATAGCGGGCGGCCCCGGGCCGGGCGATCCGTCACAGCGTGAACGTTCGCACGTCCGCATTGCCGAGCAGCAGGTGCCCGGTGGCAGGATCGAACACGCCCGGCTGCGTGTGCAGGGTCACGCCGAGCAGGCTCGGCGACCCGGCGGCGAGGAACGGGAACGTCAGGTGGCCGGCGGCATCGAGTGAACCGACGAAGATCGTCGCCGTCGTCAGGTCGACGAGGATCTCGCCGACGGCGAACGGCGCGAGGCCGGTCACCAGCGCCGGCCGGTCGCCGACCGTGTAGACGAAGATCGCGCCGGGGATCAGGCCGTCGAGGTCGATGCTGGTCGGCAGGTTGCCGTTGCTCTCGCCGGACGGCAGCGTCGGCGCGCTGATCGTCAGGCGCGGCAGCGCGCTCGCCATGGTCACCGGACCGCCGGTCGCGGGGCCACCCGGTGTCGAACCGGCCAGCACGATCGGGCCATGGACGAACACCTGCGAGCCGGTCGCCGCGACCAGGGCCGGCGTGTGCGTGCCGAGTGACGACGTGCCGGCGGTGCACGCTTCGTTCGCGTTGCCGGCGATGCGGACGAACGCGGTGCCGACCGTTCGCACGGCCGCGCCGGCATCGGCCCAGGGTGCCAGCAGGGCGTCGCCGCCGGCCAGCGTGCTGCGCGACAGCGTCGCGGTGCCGGTATCGACGACCAGCGCGTCGCCGCCGATCGTGCCGCTGCCGAACGGGTTGGCGTTGCCGTCGCCGCCCTCGCACTGCAGCGAATCGCCGGCCAACCCGGCGCCCGCTTCGACGCGCACCGCATCGCCGCCGTGACCGCCGCCGAAGATGCTCGCGAACAGGGCGTTGCCGCCGCGGAACGCGCAGCGCGCGGCGTGTACGCGACCACCGTGGACGCGCAGCGCGCCGTGGCCGACCGCGGTCTGGTCGCGGCCGATCACGATGCAATCGACGAGCGCGACCTCGGCGCCGTTCTGCACTTCGAGTGCCCAGCCGATCGCACCGGCGACGGTCGGCGATTGCAGCGTGAGGCCGCTGAGCTGCACCAGGCTGCCGGCCGGCGTCGCGGCGATCGCGACGTCCGTCGCACTGCCCGCTGGCGCTGTCACCGTGGTCGTCGCCGCACCCGCACCGCGGATCCACAGACCCTTGCCCGTGAGCGTGAAGGGCGTGTAGGTGCCGCTCCGCACCAGGATCGTGTCGCCGTTCGCCGCCGCGGCGATCGCCGGCGGCAGGTCGGTGAAGTGGGTGCCGGGACCGTTGCTGGCGTCGACGATCCAGATCGAAGGGAACACCGCGAGACAAGTCGCTGCGAGCATGGGGCCAGCCCTACGTGGTCCGGGCCATTGGGCGGACACGGGTTTTCCGCGACCGGGCTCGATTGCGTCGGCTT
>CAYMRG010000252.1:0-2130 GCA_964392555.1 uncultured candidatus Brocadiaceae bacterium | reverse complement strand
GGCGAAAGTGCGTGCTCGGCCGTGGTGGTGGTGAGGAGTGCGGGTTGGTTGCTTCTGCCAGTGGGGAAAATGCGACGCCGGACGTGCGCCAGCGCTGGAGCGCCCCATGAACGCGCGCCGCCTCGTCGCTCCCTTGCTGGCCACCGTGGCCCTTGGCACCGGCGGTTGCACGCTGGTCAAGCCGATCACCGGCGCGGTGGCCGGGCCGTTCCTCCTGCTGGCCGGCACCGAAGGCAACTACTGCGGCTGCAACGACGGGCGGGCGATCCTGATCGTGATCGTCGGCGCCGCGGGCGTGGGCGCAGCCATCGGCCTCGTCACCGGCATCATCAGCGACATCCAGGCGCTGACCGGCGACGCGCGCGACCCGATCGCCAACTGGTGGGATCCGTTCAAGACCAACACCAGCGCGCCGGACGGCTGCCGCTGATCACGCGTCCCAGGTGATCGTGATCGTCGCGTCGATGTCGGGGTGCAGGCTCTTGTGCACGGGGCAGCCGCGCGCGGCGTTCTCGAGGATCGTGCGCTGCTTGGCGTCGTAGTTGCCAGGGACGTGCAGGGTGACGGGCAGGCGGCCGATGCGCCGCGGGTTGTCGATCATGTGCTTCTCGACGGTGACGCGCGCGCCCTTCAGCTCGATCGCGTGCCGGCGCGCGACGATGCCCATCGTCGTCAGGATGCAGGTGCCGAGCGCCGTGGCGACGAGGTCGGTCGGCGAGAAGTAGCGGCCGAGCCCCTGGTTGTCGCGCGGCGCGTCGGTCTGCAGGCTGTGCGTCGACGGGCCATGTGTGGCGGTGCAGCAGAGGTCGCCTTCGTAGCGGGCGGTGATCGTGACCATGATCAGGTTTGGAGGATCTCGTAGGCGCGCTGGATCTCGGTGAAACGCTCCGTGGCTTCGCGCTGCGCCACGGGGCCGAGGTTGGGCTGAGCGTCGGGATGGAAGCGTCGCACGAGCTCGCGATGACGGCGACGGATCTGTTCCGGGGTCGCGTCGGGCGGCAGGCCGAGCACTTCGAAGGCGCGGGTGCGGGCATCGCGCGGCGGCGTCGCCGCGGGCGGCGGCGATCCGGTCCGGCGCTGGCCGCCGCCGAGGAACTGGGCGCGCGCCAGATGGAACAGCATGCGCGCCCGCGCCGGGTGCAGGCCGAAGCCACGAGCGACGTCCTGCAGCGCGCGGTGTTCGTCGGCCTGGTACCTGCCGTCGGCGAACGCGACCTGGCAGCACCAGCAGAACAGCGAATCGACCTCGGTGTCGCCGAGCATCGGCGCGATCCGCGCGGCGAGGCCGGTCAGGTCGGTGATGGGCAGCGGCAGCGCCTCCCACTGCCGCAGTTCGTCGGCCATCACGGGATCGAGGAACCGCTCGAGCAGGAAGTGGCGCACCGCCTCGCGTTCGGCCGCGCTGATCGCGCCATCGGCCTGGGCGACCGCGGCCAGCAGGTAGTAGACGCGGCGCGGCAGCGACGCGCGCTGGAAGGCGTGGCGCGCCGCCTCGGACCACTGTTCGCGCGTCAGAGCGCGCCGCGCCAGCACGCGGATCAGCGGCGTGACCGAGGTCAGGGCGAGCCAGAAGCCGTAGAGCCCGCAGCCGAACGTCAGCAGGCCGGTCTTGTCGAACCTGCCGAGCAGTCGCGGCACCACGCCGCTGCCGACGCCGATCAGCACGGCGAAGCCGAGCGCGAAGCGGGCGATCCAGTGCGAGGCTCGGGAGCGGTCGGTCATGCCGTGGGCTGCAAGGTAGCGCGCGACCCTTCAGCGTCGCCAGATGCGGGCGCCGGCGGCGAGGCTGCCGAGGATCAACGCCATGCCGAGCATGCTCCAGCGGTCCGGCAGCGCACCGAACACCACGGCGCCGAACAGCGTCGCGAACGCGACCTGCAGGAAGCCGACCGCGGTCGCGCGCCCCGCAGCCTCGCGCGCCAGGCCCTTGGTCAATGCGATCTGCGCGATCTGGGTCGTCGCGCCGATCGCCAGCACGTACAGCCACACGGTCGCGGTCGGCCAGACCCACTTCGCCACCGCGAACGGCGCGCTGGTCGGCACCGTCACCAGCGGGAAGTAGAAGACCACGACCAGCGGATTCTCGGTGGCACCGAGCCGCCGCACCGACACGTAGGCGAACGACGACAG
>CAYMRG010000251.1:0-7699 GCA_964392555.1 uncultured candidatus Brocadiaceae bacterium | reverse complement strand
AGGGGCTCGTCGACGAGGTCGCGGCCAAGGTCGACGGCGACGACGAGAGCCTGAAGCTGCTACGCGAGGAACTCGAGAACACGCGCGGCCGCGTGCGCCAGCTGCTGTCGCTGCGGCGCGCGAACGACGTCGTCATCCCCCGCCTGCCCGCGCTCGACCTCGCGGCGGCCGCGCCGAAGCAGCTGCCGGCGTTGCGCGCGATGCTCGGCGCCGGCATCGGCATGCGCTTCGTCATCGCCTGCGGCCCGACGCCGGTCGCGATCCGCGGCGACGAACTCGAGCAGATCCTGCGCAACCTCGCGGCCAACGCCCGGGACGCGCTCGACGGCCGCGGCGAGGTGACGCTGACCCTCGACCAAACCAAGGCGCTGCCCGACCGCCCCGCGCAGGCGCGCCTGGTGTTCGCCGACGATGGTCCGGGCATCCCAACGGCGATCCGCGAGACGCTGTTCGAACCGTTCGTCACGACCAAGGGCCCCCAGCACGGCAGCGGGCTCGGGCTCGCGACGGTGCACGAGATCGTGCACAAGCGCGGCGGCGAGGTCGAGGTCGAGTCCGACGACGCCGGCACGCGGTTCGTCATCACGTTGCCGCTCGCCGTTTGAGTCGGCTCGCCCTTTGGGCGACCCGACTCAAGCATCTTCGGCGCCGCCGCAACGCGGGGACCGCAACCGCGCGAGCCGCGCAACCAGCCCCGCTGCGGCGTCTGGCTGGGTCGCCTCGCCCTTTGGGCGACCCGACTCAAGCATCTTCGGCGACGCCGCAACGCGGGGACCGCAACCGCGCGAGCCGCGCAACCAGCCCCGCTGCGGCGTCTGGCTGGGTCGCCTCGCCCTTTGGGCGACCCGACTCGAGCATCTTCGGCGACGCCGCAACGCCGGGAACCGTGGCCGACGGTGCGCTACAGCACGCCGATCGGCTGGTAGACGCGCCCGGGGAACACGACCGCCGGGTCGGTGCCGCCCATGTGCAGCTCGAGCACTTCGCGCAGCACGTCGCGGAAGTCGTTCGCGGGTGCGAGGAATCGGCCATCCTGCAGCGCGGCGGGCGCGAGCCCCGGCCAGGTGCCGTGGACCTGGCCACCGAGCACGGCGCCACCGGCGACCAGCATCGCGCCGCCGACACCGTGGTCGGCTCCGCCCGAACCGTTCTCGCCGGCCTCGCGCCCGAACTCCGACATCGTCACGAGCACGACGTCGGCGGCCAGCGCGCCGAGGTCGGTGAAGAACGCGGTGATCGCCTGGTCCAGCTCGCCGACGTAGCCGGCGATCCGCGCGACGAGGTCCGAATGGTGGTCCCAGCCGCCCTGGTCGACGGCGAAGAACTCGACGCCGAGCCCGGCCTTGACGACCTCGGCGATCTCGCGCAGCGACTGGCCGAGGGCGCCGCTCGGATAGACGGCACCGTTCGCGGGCTGGTAGTTCACCGGATCGAGCCCGCCGAACCGATCGATCAGGTCGAACGCCGATTGCGCGCTGCGGTAGGCCAGCTGGGCCGGCGCCGACATGCCGCCGGTCGGCGTCGAACCGGTGATCGCCTCGAGGAACAGGCGCATGTCGGGCTGCCCGACGAACACCAGGTCCTGCGTGCTGGCGACGGCGTAGCACGGATACGCACCCGTCATCGACCGCGGCAGCGCGCCGCGCAGCGCGAGCGCCCGCACCGGCGCGTCCTGCGCCGTCGACGTCACCTGCAGGTGACGGTTGATCCAGCCATCGGGCGCGGAGCCGGGTTGCAGCGCGGTCTCGTAGAGGTCCTGGCTGGTGAAGTGCGACCGGTCGAACGGCTGGTACCCCACCGCGTGCACCACCGCGACGTGACTGCCCGGCGCCCCGAACGCGCCGTGCAGGCCAGCCATCGCCGGGTGCATCGCGAAGGTCGCCGTCATCGGCAGGCCAACCACGCCGCTGCCCGAGCCCGGCGCGGCGAGGCCGATCGTCGGCCGCAGCAGCGCGTAGTTCGCGTCACCGGTCGGCGCATAGATGTTGAGGTGGTCGGCGCCGCCGCGCTGGAACAGCACGACCGTGACCTTCGGCGTGGTCCGGCCCGCCGCGCCACCCGTGCGGCCGGCCAGCGCGAGCGGCCCGCCGAATGCCGCGGCGCCGGCGGCGATCGCACCGGTCTTCAGGAACTCGCGGCGGTCCTGGTTCGAGCCCTCACGCACTTCGCGATGCGACATGGTGTTCCTCTGCAAATTCGTTCCCATTGCCGATGCGCTCCTACTGCAGATGGGCCTCGGGCAGACGCAGGGCGAGCGACGCGAGGTCGCGCACGTGCGGCAGCACCTGGTTGAACGTCGGCGGATTCGGCAGGGCGGCCAGCCGCCCGTCGAGGAACACCGTCAGCGCGAGCCGCGTCGTCGCCGGCACATCGTCGAGCCCGAGCACGCCGAGGATCGCGTCGGTCCACGCCGCACCGCCCGACGGCGGCGCGGCCCCGAACAGCGCCGCCCACGGCACCTGGCTGCCGTTGATCCGGTTGTGGACGAGGTCGTCGGCGAACGCCCAACGCGGCAGCACGTTGCCGACGCCCTGCCAGGCCGGACCGACTTCGGGATAGCCCGTCGGCACGGGATTCTGGTGCGGCTGGGCGCGCAGCAGCCCGACGCGGTTGTTGAGCGCATTGAGGTTGGTGGCCGGAATGGCGAGCCGGCGCACGGCCTGCACGACGAACTCGAAGCCGTCGTGCACCTTGGTGCGCGCCGCCGTCGCGAATTCCGCGTCCGTGAAGATCGCCTGCACCGTGGTGCGCAGGTCGCCACCCGAACCGACGAACGCCTGGTGCACGCGCCCGAGCAGCCCGGGCGGCGGCTGGTCGGCGACGAAGTAGCGGCAGAGCTTCTGCGTGACGAACAGGGCGGTGCTCGGGTGCGCGGCGAGGAAGTCGAGCAGCGTGACGCCTTCGAGCAGGCCGCTCTGCCCCGACAGGCCGGGCGTCGCCCATCCGAGCGACAAGGACTTGGGGCCGGTGTCGTGGCGGGCCGCGCGGAACCAGAACTCGCTGTGGATCACCGGCGTGCCGACGCCGGTGTTGGTGTTGCGCCGCGACCAGCCGGTGAACACGCGCGCCACCTCGGCGACGTCGGCCTCGGTGTAGCCGCCGCCGACGCCGAGCGTGTGCAGCTCCATCAGCTCGCGCGCGTAGTTCTCGTTCGGATTGCCGGCGACGTTCGATTGCGAGTCGAGGAAGTCGATCATCGCCGGGCTCGCCGCCGACGCCCGCAGCGCCCCGGCGAACGTGCCGAAGCAGAGTTCGGCGAAGGTGTCGTCCTCGCGGCTCTCGCTGATGCCGGCGGTGGCGCCGCGGTAGGTCGCGAAGTGGTTGTTCAGGAAGTAGACCAGCCGCCACTTCAGCTGCCGGCGCGAATGGATCGCGCGCCCGAGCATGCGGATGTCGGCAGCGTTGTTCCGCCACGGCTCGATCGCCGCCTCGACCAGCGCTTCGGCCGCGGCATCGTCGATCGAGTCGGCCTCGAACTGCTGTTCCAACCATTTCTCCACACCCAGCTCGTCCATCTCGGCGCGCGAGGCGTCGTCCGCACCGAACGTGGCGCGCGCCAATACTGCGTCCGCGACGCTCGTGAACGACCGCGGCGCAGGTGCGGCCGGCTGCCCTACCGGCTGCCCAGCCGGCTGCCCAGCCGACCCGTAGGTCGCTTCCCTGCCGAGCAGGCGCCGGGCGAGATCTCGGCGGGTCGCGGTCGATTCCGACGCGGAGTGGGTCATCTGCGGGGTCCTCGGGGTGGCTCTCGGCGGCGCACGGCGACCCGGCAGCCGGCCCGTTCCTGGGGCCGCCGTCGCCGCTCGCCCCTACGCAGGGCAGCGACCGGACGGCCGTTCCGTTTGCACTCTTCACGCCAGAACCGGCGCCGACCCGTCACCGCCCGGTGCGCAGCAGGGCAGCGAGCTCGCCGGCCAGCCATTCACCGACCACGACGTTGCCGCGCAGGCTGAGGTGGCCGCCGTCGGCCAGGAACAGCGCTTCGGGCGCAGGCGCGGCGGCGAGGATCGGGGTCGCGTCGTAGGCCCGGATCCCCAGTTCGCGCGCGACGCCGACGAACCGCTCCTGCGCGAGGCCGCGCCGGAACTCCGCCGGTGCCAGCCCCATCTCCTGCAACCTGGCGACGCGCTTCGCCTCGATCACCTGCCACGAGGTCGGCAGCACGACGTAGACCAGCGGCCGGTCCCCGGCCATCTGCCGCGCCCGTTCGAGGGCGGCCCGCACCTTCGCCAGCACGCGCGGGATCGCCGGCGCCGCCCCCGGCGCGAACGAGCGCTGCGCGTCGACGGCGTCGAGGAACAGCCCGGCGTGGCGCTGCGCCTCGGGCGGCAGCGTCGCGAGGTCGTCCTGTTCGTCGGGCGGCGGTGGCGGCGCCGCGGCCAGCGGCGACCAGGCCGGCCGGTTGGCGAGGATCCAGGCTTCCACCCACAGCGCCGCGCGGCTACGCAGCGCGAGCCGCGTCCGCCACGAGGTGTGGACGAGGCGGGCCATCGCGTCCTGCAGCATGATGCCGGCGTAGACGGTGCGCTGCGGGCCGAGGTCGTCGGCGGCGTCGTTGCCGAGGAAGCTGCACAGCACGAAGGCGTCGGCGCCGAACGGCACGTCGAGGCGCGCCAGCTGCGCGGCCGCGTGCTTGCTGCCGTAGCTCGGCACGCCGCCGTTGCCACAGACCGCCGCGATGCCCGCCGCGCGCAGCGCCGCCTCGGCGCGCGCCGGCAGCGCTTCGTCGGCCTCGACGCCGTAGCCGAACACCAGCGAGTCCCCCACCCACAGCACGCGGCGCTGGTCGGGTTGCCTGGGACCAGGTTCGTCGCCGCGCAGGCCGAGCGAGTTGATCCGCACGTGCGTCAGCCGATCGGCGCCGATCTGCAGCGTTCCGGAGTAGCCGGGCTGCAGGGCGATGTCGCCGTCGTCGGTCGCGCGGTAGAGCCCCTGGTTGTCGAACTCGGCGAACTGCGGCGGCATCCGCCAGAACAGCCGGAAGCCGAGCTCGACCAGCAGCAACGCTGCGACGAAGCCGAGCAACAGCGCCGTGACGACGAACGACCATCGCCGTCGCCGGCGCGGCGCCCGCGGACCTGCAGTCACCTCAGCGGCCCCATGTCAGCGACCCTCGCTGCGCGTCGCCAGCCCGACCGTCTCCGGCGTGCGCTCGGCGGCGTCGTAGAGTTCGACGAACGTGCGGCACTCGGCGGCGTCGACGGTGCGCAGCGGTTCGACCCAGTGCGGCGGGATCGTCTGGTAGTGCACCCACGCGACCACCGTCGCCTGGCCGTCCTCGGCGCCGATCGGCACCGCGAACGACACCGTGTCGCCGCCGGCGGTGAAGTCGACGTCGGTGCCGAGGCCGACCGGCGCGGTGTCGGCCGCGTGCGGGCCATCGCGCCGCCAGCCCTTCGGCAGCAACCGCGTGTCCTTGGCGCGACCGTGCATGCGCGTCAGGAAGGTCGTCGGCTCGCCGTGCTCGTCCTCGGCCACCAGCTCCCAGACGACGACCTGGCCGGGCGCCGTCACGGTGGTCGCGTGCGGGATGCGCAGCTCGTCGGCGACCTCGCTGAGGCGCCCGTCGGTCGTGTAGCTGCCGCTGTCGAACACGACCTTGCGGCCGCTGCGCACCTGCACGTGCAGCCAGGCGCGCCGCGACGGGTAACCCGACGGGAACTTGTGGCCGGTCAGGTTCTCGACGCGCACGTCGAACTGCAGCGTGCCGTCCTTGCGCGCCAGCTCGCCGATCGACACGGCGACGGTCGCCTCGGTCAGCAGCCGCCGCGACGCCGCGGCGTTCTTCCGTTCGCGGTTCGTGCCGAGCAGGTCCAGCATGAAGGCGTTGCCGCCGACGAACGCGTGCGACCGCACGTCCTTGCGCACCGGGATGAGGAAGTCGCGGCCACCCGGATTGCGCGCGATGCGCGTGTCGCCGACCACCGCCATGTGGCACTCCTGGCAGGTCTTCGACGTCGCGGTGCGGCCGTTCTCGTCGCTGAACTCGCTGTTGCGCCACTCGAGGTACGGCGTCTGCTCGGGGAACTCCGCGCCGGTGTGGCCGGTGTGCAGCGTGTGGCACGAACCGCACAGCGCCGACGTCTGCACGTGGGGCGCGTGCGTCGGCGTGAAGCTCGCGTGCATCTGCATCGGCCCCGGCGCCGGATCGGCGTACGGGCCGAAGATCGTCCGCCCCTTCTCGATGCGCGGCTTGCCGTCGAACGTCGCGTCGGTGCCGAGCCCGTCGGCGCGGATCTGGTGGCAGACCGTGCACGAGACGCCGTCCTGCGCCAGCGGATCGGCGGCCGCCGCCGCGACCGCGATCGGCCCCTCGCCGCCGAGCCGGCGGCTGTGCGAGACCATCGGCGCGTGGCAGCGCAGGCACAGCGCCTGCACCTCCTCCTGGCGGTCGGGATCGGCGGCGATCTCCTTCGCGACCTGGGCGCGCCAGTACGGATCGCGGAACGAGTTCGCCATCATCGACGCGCGCCACAGCGCGTGCGGCGACACGTCCTCGCCGGTCGCGCTGCGCAGCGCCGAAGCGGTGTTCGCGGTGCTGTGGCACATCGCGCAGCCGTCGCCGGTCGCGAACACCTCGTTGCGGCCGCTCGGCCGCACCGGGCCACGCCAGGCCGGCCCGTCACCGAGCGGCGTCTGCGCGGCGAGCGCGCCCCACGAAACCACCGCGAACAGGAACACGCCACGCAGCACAGCAACCATCGCAGACCTCCATCGGTGCAAGCAGTCGATCTCAGCCGTTCGCCGCGACCGCCGGCGGCAGGAACTCGCCGAGGAACTGCGGCAGCATCTCGCGCCAGGTCACCCAGTCGTGACGCCAGGTCTTGTCCCACGCGTCGACGCGGTTGGGGATGCCCTTGGGGCCGAGCACGCGCTCGACCTTCCAGCTCTGGTCGGGATCCTCGTAGTCGCCCTGCCCGTGCGCGAGCAGCACGTGGCGCTGGCGCAGCAGGTCGAGGTGACGCCCCTGCAGGTGCGGCACGAAGTCGAGCGGCGAACTCTCGAAGTAGTCGCGGTTGATGCGCCCTTCGAGGAAGCGGTTCATGTTGTAGGTGCCGCTGAGGCACAGCGCGCGGCCGAACACGTCCGGATGCCGGCACAGCGCCGCGAGCGCGTTGAACGCGCCGATCGACGAGCCCGCGGTCCAGATCGGCGTCGTGTCGCCGTTGCAGTCGCGCTGGATCGCCGGCACCACCTCGCGGTAGATGCACTGGTCGAAGCGGTTCTGCATCGCCGCGGCGTCCTCGAGCGTCTTGCACTCCTTGAGCCAGGCCTGGCCGGCGATCGAATCGACGCAGTAGACCTTGAGCCGCAGGTCCTTGATGAAGTCGCCGATCGCCGAGATCAGGTGGAACCGCTCCGGCTCCTCGGCATCGCCGCCGGCGGTCGGGAACAGCAGCAGCGGCGTGCCGCTGTAGCCGTAGCGGACGAACGTGATCTCGCGCCCACCGAGCGCCGGGGACTTCCAGGTGATCTTGTGCTTGCTCACAGCGTGGCTTCCTTCTCGGCGTCGGCGACCGACTGCTGGACGATGGCGAAGAAGCGCGCCGCGAAGTCGTCGACCTCGTGCGCGGGGAACACGTTCTGGACCTTCCGGCGGATCGCGTCGCGGCAGCGGTCGCTGCGGAACCACGCGCGCGCGGCCTGCTCGAGCGGCCGCAGGTGCTTCTGCGCGAATTCGGCGAACTCGTCGGCGGCG
>CAYMRG010000250.1:0-7707 GCA_964392555.1 uncultured candidatus Brocadiaceae bacterium | reverse complement strand
CGCTGCGCTGCGGCGCGCGCGCCAGGCCGTCGAGGAGCCGCGGTTCGCCGCGCTGGCGGTGCAACGGCAGGCGGTGGCGGCGAGCGCGGCCGCGCTGCGGCGCGAGGCGGACCGGCTGCGCGCGTGGGGTGATGCCGAGGCGCGGTGCGCGGCGGTCGAGCGCGAGCGGGAGTCGGCTGAGCTGCGCGAACGCCAGCTCGCGGCCGCGCTGCCAAACTTCGCCGAAGCCGCGACCGCGGCCGGCCTCGCGCTCGAAGCCGCGCGGGCGGCGCGCGATCGTGCGCGGGTCCACGGCGCCGCGGCCGCGCTGCGCCACCACCTGGTCGATGGCGAACCGTGTCCGCTGTGTGGTTCGCCGGAGCATCCCGCGCCTGCCGTCGGTGACGCCGCCAACGTGCGCGCCGCCGAGGCGCAGGCCGGCGCCGCCGAACACGCGGCCGACCAGGCGCGGCAGCAGCAGCGCGAACGCGAGCTGCAGCTCGCGCAGGCGAAGGCCGCGGTCGCTGCGGCGACCGAGACGCGCGCGCTGGCGCAGCAGGCCGCCGCGGTTGCCCGCGCGGCGTGGCGCGAGGTCGCACCGCCCGAGGTCCGTGAGCTCGCGCCGGCCGCGGCGGCGGGCGAATTCGCCGCGCGCCAGCGCGCCCAGGCGGGTGCGGAGGCGTCGCTGCAGGAGCTCGAGGCGGCCGCGGCGAAGGCCGCGAAGGAGTACGAGGCGGCGCGTTCGGCCGAGCGCGAGGCGGTCGCCGCACAGCGCGGCCGGCACGCGGAGTTCGGCGATGCCGAGCGCGCGGCCGAGGTCGCGCGGCAGCAGGTCGAACAGGCCCAGCGCGAGCTCGCGGCTGCCGGCGATGCGGTGCGCGCCCTCGGCGACGAGCTGGCGCCGGCGTTCGGCGAACGCGACGATTGGCTCGAACGCGTCGAGGCGCTCGGCGCCGACCCGAGTGCGACGTTCGCGACGCTCGCGACCGACTGGCAGCAGCTGGCGCAGGCCCGCGATGCCGCGCGCGCGGCTGCGGCGGTCGTCACGCAGGCCGGCAACGACGAGACGCGCGCCGAGCTGGAGTTCGCGCAGGCGTCCGCGGCGCTGACCAAGGCGCTCGCCGACGGAGCGTTGCATGCCAGCGAGGTGCGTGAGGCCATGGACCTCGGCGCGCCGGCCATCGCGGCCGAAGGCGAGCGCCTGCGCCTGCTCGCGGTGGCCGTCGAGCAGGCGCGTGCGGTGCTCGCGCAGTGCGGCGAGGTGCGCCGCCGCCACGAGTCGACCAGCAGTCCGACGCTCGCCGAAACCGATGCCGTGCAGGCGCTCGAGGAGGCGCGTACCGCCCACAAGCGGCTCGACGACCAGCTGACCGAGGCCCGCAGCCACCTGCGCGCCGATGACCTGTTGCGCCGCCAGCGCGACGAACTCGCGCCGCGCCTCGCCGCCGCCGAGGCGCAGTTGCACGTCTGGGCCGCGCTCGACGACCTGATCGGCAGCAGCACGGGGGACGCGTTCGTCGTGTTCGCGCAGGGACTGACGCTCGACCTGCTGCTCGCCGAAGCCAACCGCCGCCTCGCCGAACTCGCGCGCCGCTACCGCCTGCAGAAGAACGAGGGCGAGATGGACTTCGTCGTCGTCGACCTCGACCTCGGCGGCACCCGCCGCAGCCTGCAGACCCTCTCCGGCGGCGAGTCGTTCCTCGTCTCGCTCGCCCTGGCGCTGGCGCTGGCGACGCTCGCCGCCCCGCGCGCCCGCGTCGAGACGCTGTTCCTCGACGAAGGCTTCGGCACGCTCGACGCCCAGCACCTCGAGACCGCCCTCGGCGCGCTCGACGCGCTGCAGGCCGTCGGCTGCCAGGTCGGCGTGATCTCCCATGTCGACGGCATCGCCGAGCGGATCGGTGCGGTGGTGGACGTGCGGCCGGAGGGCGGTGGCCGGAGTCGGGTGGTGACGCGGCTTTCGTGAGCGGGGGGCCGGATCGCAACCGGGCCGGCGTGGGATCGCTAGGATGACGCAAATGGAGATGTCACGGATCTCGGGTGCGTTTGCCACGCTGGTGATTGCGGCGCAGGCGTCGCTGTTCGCCCAGGGCGGGCAGGTCGTCGTCGGCCCGTCGTTCGGAGTCGCCACGGTGACTCCGGTCGGCGACGTCGACGACGATGGCCTGGACGACGTGTTGTTCGATCTCGGCGCGATCTGGGAAGTGCGATCGAGCGCCACCGGCCTTGCCCTGCCGTATTTGACGCGAGCGCACGCGCCGGGGGACGTCTACCGCGGGCTTAACGCGGACCTCGACGCGGATGGTTGCACCGACCTGCTGTTCCAGGGGGCTGGGGCGACCACGATCGAATTCGTGTCGGGCCGGGATGGTTCGCTGCTGTTCTCCTTCAGCAACCCCAACCTCGGGCTTCCCTGGGGGGCTGCAGACCACGATGGCGACGGTTTCGACGACGTCGGCGTGGCGTGGTTCGATCCGGCCGCGTCGCAGCTGCACCTCGAAGTGCTGTCGGGCAACGGCGGCGGGGTGGTCGCCTCCTTCGTGTTCTCGAACACGATCACGAGCTGGCGCAGCGTTGCCTGGGCCGGCGACGTCGACGGCGACGGATGGGTCGACATGATCGAGTGGATCAGCAGCTACGCGCAGACGTTCCATACCGTGTTCGCAGGCCCGCTCCAGGCACGCTTCATCAGCGGCGGCTCGGAACTGCCGACGCCCTCGGTGGACAGCAACGGCGATGGGCGGGACGAGTTGTTGTTCTACGCGGGCCTCGTCGACGCTCCGACGGGCCAGCTCGTCTGGGCGGCCACGGCATATCCCGAATCCTCGATGGATCTGGACGGTGATGGCGCGGTGGATGTGTGGATCGGCGGGCAGATCGTCTCCGGAAGCACGCACCTGCCCTTCGCCGGGGCGGCGCCGATCCCCTTGCTCCGCATCGGTGACATCGACGGTGACGGCCGCGAAGAAGCCGTCTCGAACGGCAACGTGATCGAACTGAGCGGTGGCGCCGCGTCCTCGATCGTGCGCACACGCGGGGCCTCCGGGCGGACGTCGCGGCCGTCGGCGCTGCGCGCGTGCCATCGCCTGCGGCCGCGCCTCGGTGGGGCGATGCACGTCGATCTCCACGGCGGGATCGCCGGCGGGCTGGCCGTTCTGGCGCTAGGTGCCGGAGTCGACATCGACCTCGCGCCGATCGGTGCGACGGGTAATCGCGCCTACGTCGACCCCTACGTGGTCCTGGGCTTCACCGCCGATGCCGATGGCCACGTGCGCTACGTCCAGAATGTGCCCAGCGCGGCTGCCTTGGTGGGGATGCCTGTCGGCCTGCAGTGGGCGGTCGTCGACCTGCCTGCCAACCCGCTGGGCCTCGTGACCTCGAACGCCGTCGATTTCGTGGTCGGGAA
Organism: uncultured candidatus Brocadiaceae bacterium; assembly: GCA_964392555.1. Taxonomy (GTDB): domain Bacteria; phylum Planctomycetota; class UBA1135; order UBA1135; family UBA2386; genus CAYMRG01. Next base: position 4,322 of record CAYMRG010000250.1, on the reverse strand, counting down.
CTGACCTGGCCCTGCTTGCCACGGTTGCTCGCCGCCCCGCGCCGGTCACGGCTTGCTTTGCAAAGCAAAGTATGGCATGGTCCTCGCCATGCCTGCAGCCAACGATTCCGGGACCAGCGGCTCCACGTCCATGATGGCCACGCTCGACCGCGTCCTGCGCGGTGGATTCACGCAGCGAGCAGACCTCGCGAGCGGCCAGATCGCCGTGCCGGTGCGTCGGCTGGTCGCGCTGAGCCTGATCCTCGGCGGCATCTACGGTCTGTGCCTCGCCAGCTACGCCGTGCTGCGCGGATCGCCGGACGCCTTCCTGCAACTCGTCGCCAGCGCGCTCAAGGTGCCGATGCTGTTCGTGCTGACGTTGGCCGTCAGCTTCCCGTCGCTCTACGTGTTCGGGGCGCTGCTGCGGTTGCCGCTCGACGGTCGCAACACGCTGCGCCTGATGCTGCTGGCGATCGTCGTCAACCTGACCGTGGTCGCGAGCCTCGGGCCGGTGTTCGCGTTCTTCGCTGCCAGCTCGACCAGCTACGCGTTCCTGCTGCTGCTGAACGTCGCGATCTTCGGCATCGGCGGCCTGCTGGGTTTGACGATCCTGCGGCGCGCGGCGCGCGAGATGTTCCGACCGGCGCCGCTGCCGCCACTGCCGCCACTGCCGCCGATCGGGGCGTCGGCCGCGGGCGACAGGGATGCGCCGCTGATGCCCGCCCCGGACCACGAGAAGGTCGAGTCGGCGCGCCTCCGGATCGATGCCGCGATGCAGGCCCGCCGCCTGCTCGGCGTCTGGGGCATCGTCTACGGCATCGTCGGGGCGCAGATGGGCTGGCTGCTGCGCCCGTTCCTCGGCACTCCGGACGCGCCGTTCGAGTGGTTCCGCGCGCGCGAAGGCAACTTCCTCGTCGCGGTGCTGCAAGCGATCGGCTCCCTGTTCGCGCACTGAGATGCTGCTCGCCGTCGACAGCCTCCTGCGCGGGGACGCGGCGGCCGCGCCGTCTTCGCGGCGCTGCCTGCAGCTCGGCATGACCGGCTGCGCGTTCGCGGGGATCGCGCTCGGCATCACGTCGGGCGACCTGCGGATGGCGTTGTTCGCGGCGATCAAGGTGCCCCTGCTGCTGGTGTTCACCGCGGCGCTCTGCCTACCCAGCTTCTTCGTCGTCAACACGCTGCTCGGCCTCCGCGACGACTTCGCGGCGGTCTGCCGCGCCCTGCTCGCCGCGCAGGCGGTCGCCGGCATAGCGCTCGGCGCGGCTTCGCCGATGCTCGTGTTCCTCGGCATCAGCGTGCTCGACCCCTACCTTCTGACGCTGCTCGACGCCGTCCAGTTCGCGATGGCCGCGACGGCCGCGCAGATGGTGCTGGCGCGCCACTACCAGCCCCTGATCGCGCGTGATCGACGGCACGTCCTGGCGCTCCGCGGCTGGCTCGCGCTGTTCGCGTTCACCGGCGTCCAGCTCGCCTGGGTGCTGCGGCCGTTCCGCGGCACGGCGGGCTTCCCGGTGCAGTTCCTGCGGCCGGAGGCGTTCGAGCAGAACGCGTACGTCGTGCTGTTCGAGCACCTGCTGCGGCTCGGCGCCTGATCCCGCGCTTCTTCGCGTCTCGCGCGAGTCTGCCGTGGTGCGGAGCGGGAGTAGCAGATCCAAGGGGCACAATGCGCCTGCGGCCCCTTCTGGCGGCGCGCAGCGCCGCAGCAACCCCTTGGGATGCGGCCGCAGGACGGGCCGAGATCGCGCTGCGGGGTGGCGCCCGCCGTCGCACTCGGTAAGGTCCGGCCGCATGGAACACGGTGCGTCTCCGAGCGGCCGATCCTTGCCGACGCGGATCCTGGCCGGGCTGCTGGTCGGTGCGGTGGCCGGCATCGCGCTCAACCTTGCCTATGCGCCCGAGCTCGGCGGCGCGAAGTCCGAGGCCTACCAGCGCGTCGAATGGCTTGCCGATGAGATCGCGAAGCCGTTCGGCGACCTGTTCCTGAGCCTGCTGTTCATGGTCGTCGTGCCGATCGTGTTCAGCTCGCTGTTCCTCGGCGTCGCCGGGCTCGGCAGCGTGCAGAAGCTCGGCAGCCTCGGCAGCCGCACGCTGCTGTGGTTCCTCGGCACAACCGCGATGGCGGTGCTGCTCGGTCTGCTGCTGGTGCGGGTGATCGAGCCCGGCAAGCAGGTTTCGCCGGCGGTCGCCGAGACGATCAAGGCGCAGTACCTCGGCGCGGCGCAGGCCAAGATCGAGATGGGCGCGCAGGCCCAGGGCGTGCTGCAGATGCTCGTCGACATCGTGCCGCGCAACGTCGTCGGCGCGGCCGCCGACAACACCAAGGTGCTCGGGCTGATCTTCTTCGCGCTCGTGCTCGGCGCCGCGGCGACGCGTTTCCCGACCGATCGAACGGCGATCCTGCGCGACCTGCTCGAGAACGTCTACGAGCTGTGCGTCAAGGTGCTCGGCTGGGCGATGGCGCTGGCGCCGCTCGGCGTCGCGTGCCTGATCTTCCACGCGACGTCGAAGCTGGGGCTGCCCGTGCTCAAGCTGGTGATGTGGTACTTCCTGACGGCGATGGGCGGACTCGTCATCTACCAGCTCGTGTTCATCACGGCGCTGGCGAAGGTCTTCGCCGGCATCTCGCCGGGCCGCTTCTACCGCGGTTGTCGCACGCTGCTGGTCACCGCCTTCTCGACGTCGTCGTCGAGCGCGACGATGCCGACGACGATCCGCACCGCGGTCGACGAGTTCGGCGCACCCAAGGAGATCGCCGGCTTCGTCATGCCACTCGGCGCGACCATGAACATGAACGGCACGGCGCTGTTCGAGGGCGTCTCCGTGTTGTTCCTGGCGCAGGTCTGCAGCCGCGGCCTGACGATCGGCGAGCAGCTGATGGTGCTCGGCATGGCGGTCCTGACGGCGATCGGAGCAGCCGGCGTGCCCGGCGGTTCGCTGCCACTGCTCGCCGTCGTGCTGACGCAGGTCAAGGTGCCGCCCGAGATGCTGGCGCTGATCCTCGGCGTCGACCGGCTGGTCGACATGACGCGCACCGTGCCGAACGTCACGAGCGACCTCGTCTGTAGCCTCTGGCTGGCGAAGCGCGAAGGTCATGCGCTGAAGGGATGAGCCGGGCCGCCGTTCGCCATCACGGTTTCGCCGCGCAGGCGATCCGCGGCGTGTCGACGACGTAGCCCATCGCCCGCACCTCGACCGGAACGACCGGCAGCAGCAGGAAGCCGGTGCACGCGTAGCGCACGATCACGCGCGGCAGCGCGGTCGCGTCGCCCGGGTTGAAGCCGGGCATCGGCGTCAGTTCGCGATGCGGTGGCGTGAACAGATGCCAGGCCGGCCATTGCGGTGCCTGGGCACAGCCGAGCAGCGCGGGGCTGGCTTCCCACTGCGCCGGTCGCAGCGTCGAGCCGAGGCCGTAGCAGGTGGCGCCGCCGGAGCCCTGCGCCGGCAGCGCGGTGGCGCAGCCGAACGCGAGCAGCGGCAGCAGGAAGGGCGCGCCGGGGCGCGTGGAATGTCGATGGCGCATGCCATCGGTGGAGCGGCGCCGCGGAATACGGTCACGAAATCCGCGGCAGCGCGCAGATCACTTCGCCATCGACTTGTCGCAGGCGGCCTTCTTCGCCGCGTCGTCCATCTTCTCGAACTTGGCGACGCACTTGTCGCAGCAGAACGCGAGCTTGTGGCCCATGTAGTCGCGCGTCGGGCACTTGGCGTCGACCGCTTCGCCGGAGACCGGGCAGACGCTGTTCATGTATGCCATGTGGGCGGCCTTGTCGTTGTCGTGGCTGGCGCAGCCGGCGAGCGTCGCGGCGACGAGGAGGGCAACGGGGGCGAGGATCGTGCGGATCGGGTTCTTCATGGCGGGGATTGTCCGGTCGGCCGCACGAGGCACACAAGGGATGCGCGACAATTCCCGGCGCCGGGTCGTTCTCCGGTGGCGCCGTGCCCCGCGGGGTGGTCCACTGGCCGCTGCAATGAAGCTCGATCGCGACGCGCGGCTGCAGTTGCTGAAGTTCGTCTGCTCGTTCGTCTGGACCGACCTCAAGGTCACCCAGGCGGAACGCGATCTCGTCATGCGGATCGTCGGCTACCTGCAACTCGGTGACGCCGAGGCGCGCCAGGTGCAGGGCTGGCTGAAGGTGCCGCCGCCGATCGACGAGATCGATCCGGCGGCCGTGCCGAAGGCGCACCGCGAGCTGTTCCTCAAGTCCGCGCGGCTCGCGGTCGAGGCCGACGGCCGCGTCGTGCCGGCCGAGCGCGACGCGCTGGCGACCTTCGCGGACCTGCTGCGCGACTGATCTACTACTCCCGCGTTTCCTCGCGTGGCGGCGGATTCGCCGTTGGCGAGC
>CAYMRG010000249.1:0-7723 GCA_964392555.1 uncultured candidatus Brocadiaceae bacterium | reverse complement strand
ATCGGCGCCGCTGCGGCGCACCAGCGCGCCGAGCGCGGTCTCGCCGTCGGCGCTGCTGGCGGAGGCGAAGCAGGCGCGCGGTCGGACGGCCTGCAGCAGGGCAGGCGCCAGCGCGTTCGGTCGGCCATGGTGGGGCAGCACCAGCACGTCGCTCGGCCGGGCCAGTCCGGCGGCCAGCGCCGCGGCGGTGCCCGGCGCCTCGGCGTCGCCGGTCAGCAGCACGGTCGTGACGCCGATCGTCAGCCGCACCCAGAGGCTGTGGTCGTTGTCGCCGATCGTGACGTCGGGCAGCGGCGCCAGCGCGGCGCCGGGGGCGAGGGGCACGACGTCGCTGCCGGCCGCGCGCAGCAGCGCGCCGAGGTCACCCGCGGCGAGTGCGTCCGGCAGCACGGCGCGCGCGACCGGCACGCGGCGCAGCAACAGCGGCACGCCGTTGTGGTGGTCCTGGTCGGCGTGCGTGACGACCAGCAGGTCGATGCGGCGCCGCGGCAACGCCGCGAGCACGCGTTGCGCCGCCGAACCGGGCACCTGCAGGCTGCCGCAGTCGACGACCACCAGGTCGCCGCCCTCGGTCGTCGCCACCGCCGCCTGGCCGTGGCCGACCGCCGCGAGGCAGAACGCGGGCCGCATCGGCCGCGCGAACGGCAGGAAGTGCGGTGCGCTCAGGCAAACCATCGCCGCCACCACGCCGCGGCGGTCGGGCCGCAGCACGCCGACCGCCACGGCGGCGACGGCGCCGCAGGCCTGCAGCCAGGGCGGCGGCGTCAACAGCGCGTGCAGCGGCGTCGCTGGCGGGGCGTCCGCCGCGGCGACGATCGCGGCGTAGGCGTGCGCGACGGCGACCACCGGGGCGCCGAGCAGTTCGCCGAGCCCCGGTGCAGCGAGCGCCAGCGTCGCCACCAGCAGGCCACCGAGCAGCATCACCGCGACCAGCGGCGCCAGCAGCGGCGTCAGCACGATGGTCCACGGCGCGAGCTGGCCGAAGAAGTGCAGCGTCAGCGGCGCGGTCAGCAGCGTCGCCCACCACGAGGCGCGCAGCGGCGCCCACAGCCAGCGCTGCGTCCGGGTCGGGGCGCGCGGCATCGGCGCCAGCGCGAGGCCGAGCACGGCCGCGTAGCTGAGCAGGAAACTCGGTCCGAGCAACGCGTCGGGTTGCACGAGGCAGGTGACGCCCGCCGGCAGCAGCAGCCCGCTGGCGAGCGGCAGTGGCCGACCGAGGCGGGTGGCGATCGCGCCGAGCGCGAAGGTCAGGACCGCGCGCAGCACCGGGGGTTCGCCGCCGGTGATGCCGGCGTAGGCGAACAGCAGCAGCAGGATCCCGTTCGTCCGCCAGCGACCGATCGCCAACCGGCGCCCGCGGCTGCCGCCGAGGCCGAGCAGCATCGCCAGCATCGCCGCGTGCGCGCCGCTGACCGCGAGCAGGTGGCTGAGCCCGGTCGCCTGGTGGGCCGCCGACAGCTCCGGCGACGTGCGGGTGTCGCGGCCGAGCACCAGCATCGCCAGCATGGTGCCGATCTCGCCGGGGGCGAGCGCCAGCAGGCGGGCCTCGAGTGCGCGCCGCGCCGCGGCGAACCACCGGCCGAGCGACGGTCGCCCCGGCGTCACGTGCAACGTGCCGATCAGGCCGTGCAGGGCCGGCGGCAGGTCGGGCGTCGGCGGCGGGGCGAGCCGGCCGAGCAGTTCGACGTGGTCGCCGGGCAAGGCCGCCACGTCGCCGTCGAGCGACAGCCGGACCGCGCCACCGCGGGTGCGCAGGGTGACGAACGCGGTGCCGGTCAGCGGTGCGCGGACGATGCCGATGACGTCGCCGGCGATCGCCACCGGGCCTGGTCGCGGCCAAAGCGCCACCGCGGTCGGCGCGGTCAACCCCGCCAGCAACGCCGGCAGGGCACACAGGCCGGCCAGCCGGCGCCGGTGCGTCGAACCGGCGAACAGGAATCCCGCCGCCGCCACCAGCGCGGCCAGCGGCAACGCCGCAGCGGCGAGGGCGGCGGTCGGCAGGGCGAACGCGCCGCCCCAGAGCAGTGGGGCGATGCGCGCGGCGCCGACTTCGGGGGGCGCAGGATCCATCAGCTGCTCCGTGCCCCGGAGCGGCGCGCGGTTACATTCCCGCGCATGGTTTCTGCCCTGTATCCAGGCAGCTTCGACCCGGTGACGCGCGGCCACCTCGATCTGATCGAGCGCGCGTTGCCGCTGTTCGACCACCTGACGGTCGCCGTCGCGATCAACAGCAGCAAGACGCCGACCTTCACCCCCGACGAACGCGTCGCGATGCTGCGCGAGGTTCTGCCGCACCCGGCGCGGGTGACGGTGACGACGTTCCGCGGCCTGGTCGTCGACTTCTGCAAGGCCCAGGGCATCGGCGCGATCCTGCGCGGCGTGCGCACCGTCTCGGACTTCGAATTCGAGTACCAGATGGCGCTGACCAACCGGCACCTCGCACCCGGCATCGAGACCGTGTTCGTGATGCCGAGCGTCCAGTACAGCTACGTCTCCTCGTCGCTGATCCGCGAGATCGTGCGCAACGGCGGCGACGTCGCCCACTTCCTGCCGCAGCAGGTCGAGCAGCGCCTGCGCGAACGGCTGCGCCCCAACCCGTCCAACCCATGAAGCTCGAACCCGTCCACAGCAGCGCCGCCCCGGCGGCGATCGGTCCCTACAGCCAGGCCATCCGGGCCGGCAACCTCCTGTTCTGCTCCGGCCAGATCCCGCTGAACCCGGCGACCATGGAGATGGTCGGCGCGACCGCCGCGGAGCAGTCCGAACAGGTGATGAAGAACCTCGGCGCGGTGCTGGCAGCCGCCGGCGCCGGCTTCGGGAACGTCGTCCGCACGACGATCTTCCTGACCAGCATGGCGGACTTCGCCGCGGTCAACGCGGTCTACGGCCGCTACTTCGCCGAGCACAAGCCGGCGCGCGCGACCGTCGCGGTGCGCGAACTGCCGAAGGGCGCCCTGGTCGAGATCGACTGCATCGCGAGCCTGTGAGCCGCGCGACCGGTGCCCGCTGTGCGCCGTCGCGCGCCGCGGCGAGGCTCGCCGGCGTGGCCCTGACGCTCGCCGTGCTGGCATTGCCGGTGCTGACCGCCGGGCGTCACCTCGATGCGCCGCCCGCGCCCGGCGAACTGGCGCGCATCGGCGCGGCGCTGGCCGTCGACGAGGGCGGCGCCTGCAGCGAGGTCGCGCGGACCTTCTACGGGGCATCGCTCGGCGACCGGCCGAGCGATGCGCTGGCGCAGGCCGCCGACCCACAGCCGATCGTCACGCGCGCGCGGCTCGTGCAGATCGCCTTCGTCGGTGCACTCGGGCTGCTCCTCTACACCGCGACGCTGCTGGCCCGCGGTCGTGTGTCGGCGCTGGTGACGGTCGGCTGGCTCGCGGTGCTGCCGCCGATCGCGCAGGAAGGCCACCGCCTGCGCCCGGAGACGCCGGCGGCGGTGTTCGGCCTGCTGGCGCTGGTGCTGATGGCGTCGCTGGCGCAGCCGGTGGGCGGCCTCGGCCGCGGCAGTGCGCTGCGCCGCTCGCCGCGCCGCGCGGCCTGGCAGGCGGCGGGTATCGCCGCGTGCGCCTGTCCGGCCGCGGCGCTGGCGGTCGCCTCGCTGCCGGCGGCGGGGGCGTCGCTGCTCGTGCCGTGGGTCGTGCTGCTGCTGGTCGGCGCCCAGGTCGCCGTGCGGCTGTTGCGCGCCGGTCGGCGGCGCGGCCTGGTCGGCACGCCGGTGCACGGTGGCAACCGCCGGTTGCTGCCGTGGCTGGTGCTGGTGATCGGCTCGACGATCGTCACATGGTGGCTGCTGACGGTCGCCGTGCACGGGCCGATCGAGGCGCTCGAACGGTCGCCCAGCGACGTCGGCGCGCTGCCGGCGAACGGGCTGCCGCGCGGCGGCATGATCGCGCTGCTGGTGCTCGGCGGACTGGCGGCGCTGCTGCGCACCGGCCTGCGCTTCGGCCGGCGCGGGCGCGTCGCCGCCGATCTGGTGCTGTTCGTGCACTGCGCCGTGCTCGGCGCCGCGGCGCTCGGCGGCGCGCGCCGCGACGAGCTGCCGCTGGCCGGGCCGACGGCGGTGGTGCTCGCCGAGGGCACGCTGGCGCTCGGCTGGCTCGTTCGCCGGGCTGCGGTCGGCCGCGCTACGGCCGGGCCGCGCGGCTGACGACCTCGGCGAGCTGTTCGCGGGCGTCGGCGGTGCCGGCGTGGAGGCCGAGGGCGGCGACGCGGCCGGCGGCGTCGATGACGTGGACCGTCGGGCCTTCGACGAACCAACGCAGCGCGACGTCGGTCTGCACGCCCTTGCCGTCGGCGACCACCGGCAGGTCGCCCGCGTCGCGCGCGATGGCGGCGTCGACGTCGCCGAGGTCGCGGTCGAGCGCGATCGCCAGCACGGCCACGTTGCCGGTCTTGCCGGCGAGTTCGCGCAGCGTCGCGAACAGCTGCGGCGTGTCGAGGTCGGCCGCCGACCAGAATGCGAGCACGACCGGGCGGCCGCGCAGGCCGGCGAGGTCGACGGTCTTGCCGTCGCGCGTCGTGACGCGGAACGGGATCGCCTCGTCGCCGGGTTGCAGGCCGGTGGCGCGCAGGCGGTCCTTGGCGACGCTGCCCCAGTAGGTGTCGGGCAGGTCCTTGGCAAGCTTCTCCAGCTCATCGAACGCCGCGTTCTCCGGCAGGTCCTCGCGGTCGCGCTTCGCGTCGGCGCGGTGCCAGCGGACCAGCGCCCGCTGCTCGTCGTCGGTCGCGCCGGCGAGCGCATCGGCGAACAGCTGGTCGCCGCGATCGACCTCGTGCAGCACGGACGACAGCAGCCGGGCCATCGCCAGACGGTCCGTCAGGGGCACGTCGGTCTTGGCCAGCGCCGCGTCGAGCAGGGTCTTGCGCAGCGCGTCCTGGCCGGGCATGTGCTGGGCCATCGCCGCACCGCTGGTCAGCACCAGCGCCGGCGCCTGCGCCGGATCGAGATCGCGCAGCGCCTTGCCGGCCGCGGCGCGGTCGCCGCGCGCGAGCTGCATGTCGACCAGCATCAGCTGCCCGTTCCAGCGGTCGTCGCCCTTGGCCTCGTCGTGCAGCCAGGTGGCGAGCTGGCCGACCTGGCGCTGCAGCAACGTGTCCCAGGCCTTGCGGTGGGCGTCGACCGCGGCGGCATCGGCGTCGCGGCCCGGCGTCTGGGACGCCAGCTCGCGCGATTCGCGAACGAACGTGCGCTGCACATCGGCCAGGGAACGCTGCGCCGGCAGCAGGGTCGCGGCGAACGGCAGCAGGAGCAGGGCGGGAAGGGGTCGCATGGCCGGATCATACGCAGGTGGGGGCGCGGCGGTGGGTGGACGCGCGCCGTTCTTGCTTGCGGTACGGTGGGCGATGGCGTGCGATGCGCAGCGTGGGCCAGCTCCTCGAGGTCGAAGACCTGACGCTCGGGCGCGCCGACGGCTGGGCCGTCGCGCTGCCGGAGCTGACGCTGCGCGCCGGCGCCGTCGCGGCGCTCTACGGCCCGTCGGGTTGCGGCAAGACCAGCGTCCTGCAGGGCCTGTTCGGCCTGCTGCCGGACGGCGAGTTCGCGGCGCGCGGCCGCGTCCGCCTGCGCGGTCACGACCTGTTCGCCGGCGACGTCGCGCGCGCCGCCGAACGGCGGCATGCGCTGCGCCACGACGTCGCGTTCCTGGTGCAGGACGCGCACGCCGCGCTCGATCCGCTGCAGCCGGTCGGCGAGCAGATCGCCCAGGCGTGCGGCCGGCCGGTCGCGGACGCCGCGGCGATGCTCGGCGAGCTGGGCATCGCCGATGCGCCGGCGCTGTGCGCGCGGCTGCCGCACCAGATCTCGGGCGGCCAGGCGCAGCGGGTGCTGCTGACGATCGCGTTCCTGCGCCGGCCGGCGCTGGTGATCGCCGACGAACCGTCGGCGAGCCTCGACGGCGGCAGCTACGCCGAACTGCTCGGCCGCCTGCGCGGTCTGGTGGCCAACGGCAGCGCCGTGCTGCTGTCGACGCACGACCACCGGCTGCTGCGCGACCTCGAGGCGCAGGTCTATTCGTTCCAGGCGGGGGCGTTCCGCCGCGGCGAGCCGCGCGAGGAACCGTGGCCGCAGGCCGCGGCGCGCGAGATCGGCACGATGCCGGTGCTCGCCGCGCGCGGCCTGCGCGTGGCGTTCGCCGACCGGGTCGTACTCGACGGCGTCGACTTCGACCTGTGCCGTAACGAGATCGTCGCGGTGTGCGGCGAGTCCGGGGCCGGCAAGACCACGCTGGCGCGCCTGCTGGCCGGGCACCGCGCGGCCGATGCGGGCACCGTCGAGGTGCGCGGCCGGCGGACTGCGGTGCAGCTCGTCTGCCAGGACGCGCACGGCTCGCTGACGCCGGGTCGGCCGCTTGCCGCGCTGGTCGCCGAGGCCAGGGCGCCGTTCTTCGACGTCGCCGCGATGGCGGCGCAGCTGGGCCTCTGCAACGCGGTGCTGCAGCGGCCGGTCGAACGGATGTCGGGCGGCGAACGGCGGCGGGCCGCGGTGCTGCGGGCGCTCGCGATCCAGCCCGAAGTGCTGGTGCTCGACGAGCCGACCGCCTCGCTCGACCGCGCGACCGGCGTCGCGGTGATCGCGGCGTTGCTGGCGATCCAGGCCCAGCGCGGACTGGCGATGGTCGTCGTCACCCACGACCAGGAACTCGCGCGCGCGGTCGCGCAGCGCACGTTGCACGTGCAAGGAGGCCGATTGTGCACCACGGCTGGCTGACGTTCCTGTTCGCGCTGTCGGCCTGGTTCGCTGGCGCTCGCGCCGTGGCCCAGCAGGCCGAGGCCTGGCTGTGGCAGCCGCTGCCCGACGCCGCGTCGACCGCGGTCGGCCTGGTCTGGGCGCATGGCTACGACGACGATCCGGCCGATGCGGTCGGGCTGGCGCGGGTGCTCGCCGAGTGCCGGCTGGCCCGCGCGCGCGCCGCGGCCGGTGTCGTCACCAGCGGCCTGCTGGTCGGCGACGACTTCGCGCTGGTGTTCGTGGTCGTGCGCGGCGATCGCGTTGCCGCGGCGGCGGCCTTCGTCGCGGCTGCCCTCGACGATCGGGCGGAGTGGCGCGACGACGACGTCACCAGCATCGTCGCCCGCGTCGCGCTCGCCGCCGACGACGACGAGTTCATCTACCCCGGACCGGTGCTGGCGTCGCTGGCGCGGCGCGCGCTCGCAACCGGCACACCCGCCGCGCGCCCCGTGAGCGGCGATGCCCGGGCGATCGCCGCGTTACGACCGGACGACGTCCGGCGCTGGCTGCGCGAACCGGTCGCCGTGCGCGGCGCGGCGCTGGGCCACGTCGATGACGCGCTGCGCACGGCGCTCACGGCCCTGCCGTGGCCGGCGGTCGCGTGGCCGACCCGCCCGGTCCGCGTGCTGGCGCCACAGGGCGCGACCGCCCAGCTGCCCGCGGCGACCAACGGCCGCACCGATGCGCCGTACGTCGCGGCGGCGTTCGCCGCGCCCGCGCCGGCCGATCGGGCCGCGTTCGCGGTCGCCTGCGAGGTCGCCAACGGGCGCGCACGCCGCGCCTTCCGCAGCCGCGGCCAGGAGGCGGTGGCGCGCGCGCCGTTCGTCGCCTGGTCGTGGCTGCGTGCCGAGCCGATCGCGATGTTCTACCGGCGCGGCGAAGACCCGGTGAAGCTGTGGCCTGGGCAGCATGCGGAGGCCGATGCCCGAGCCGAGGCGGCCGCGACCACCGTCGATCTGCGCGCCTTCCTGGTCGACCTCGTCGGCACGCCGCCGA
>CAYMRG010000248.1:4629-7778 GCA_964392555.1 uncultured candidatus Brocadiaceae bacterium | reverse complement strand
AGGACGACGTCACGGTCAGCCTGGAGTGGGACTTCAACACGCCGTGGCAACCGGGCACCGTGCCGCCGCCGTCGCTGGTCGTCGCGCCGGTCTGGTACAACCCGGCCGTCACCACCTGGACCTTGCCGGGCAACGTCGGCTACCTCGGCAGCCTCGCCGGCCACACCGGCGTGCTCGCGCTGAGCAGCGGCGGCGCGCCGGTGACCGCGGCGCTGGCCCTGACCGTCGACAACGATCCGCACCTCAACTGGATCAAGGTCTTCTGGTGCCAGTTCGACGCCTACAAGGGCGCCGGCAGCGAGGTCGCGGCGAAGATCCGTGAGGACCTCGCCGACTACAAGCGCGCGAACGTCACCGAGACCGTCGAGCCGCTCGCCAACGGCTGGGAGCGCGTCACGATCCAGGCCGACCTGATCCCGCAGCCCGACGACGAGACCGTCGACTGGACGCTCACGCAGAACGTGCTCGGCGCGACCGGCATCGACAACCTGTTCGTCAACAGCAAGTGCATCAAGTACGGCCAGGACGAGACCGGCGACGCGCTCGGCGACGTCGACGGCTTCGCGCTGCCGGTCGGCTCGATCACCGGCAGCAACTGCACGTCGGCCGCCGTCACCGAGGGTCCGGCGCCGCAGTTCGCGCGCACCTACTGGGTCGGCACGCGCGCATCCCTGGCCGGCGCCAGCCACCAGGTCTTCCAGCTCACGCAGTCGGGCTCGCCGGTGACGACCGTCGCGATGCCCGATGCGGTCGCCGCGACGCCGCTCGGCGTCACCGATCTGTGCGTCGAACGCGTGCAGGTCACGCCGACGCTGCAGCAGTCGTTCGTCTACGCGCTGATCGACCGGCGGCCGAGCGGCCCGCCGATCCTGCGCGCGATCAACGCCCAGAGCGCGCTGCTCGCGCCAACCCGCGACGTCGTGCTGACCGCGTTCCCGTCGCTAGCGGTCGTGCCGCAGCAGCAGTTCGGCCTCGCGTTCGATCCGGCCGGCGAATTCGGCCTCGGCACGTTCTGGGTCAGCGATCCGAACGGCGCGATGTACGAGTTCAACCGGGCCGGCGCGCTGCTGCAGACGCAACCGATCCCCGCCGGCACCGTCGGCCTCGGTTACGACCACTGGCGCGGCAACTTCTACGGCTTCACCAACGCGGTGCGCACCTTGCCCGGCGGCGGCCCGGTGCAGGTCAACGGCTACGAGCTGTCGTCGTACGACTACCAGCCGACCGGCGTCGAGTTCTGCGGCGACCTGCGCATCGCCAACCCCGGTGGCCCGCCGGGCGGCATCGCCCACGGCCTCGACTGCTACCGGCGCGCCAACGACGAATTCCGGCTGGTCTGCCTCGTCAGCATCCCGGCGCAGAACCAGACGCTGCTCTACGAGCTGAAGGGCCCCTACCGCTTCGGCTTCAGCCACCTCGGTCGCGCGGGCACCGCCGGCGGACCGATGTTCACCGGCTCGACGACGTACGCGCTGACGCTGTCGGGCGTGCCGCACAGCGTCGCCGCGGTGCTGTTCGCGGGCTTCAGCAACACCACCTACGCCGGCGGCCAGCTGCCGATCGACCTCGGCGGCCTCGGCTGGACCGAGAGCACGTTGGCGATCGCGCCGGACCTCAACACGGGCATCGTCGTGCCGACCGTACCCGGTGAGTTCCGCTTCCCGCTGAACGTGCCGCCGGCCCTCAGCTACGCGCCCGTCTACTTCCAGTGGATCCTGCTCGACGGCAGCGTCGCGAGCCTGCTGGCGATGTCGCAGGCGGGCAAGACGATCGCCTATTGAGCGAACGCGAGAGGAAGGTTCGCCCGCCTACGCTGGAGCTGACGCGCCTGAGGCGCGCAGCTCAGCGGCGACCGGCTGGGATGCGAGAAGGTCCATGCGTCGGGGTCGGGCGTAGCCCGATGGAGTGCTACTGAGCGCGCCGCCTCACCGGCCGGGCTCCGACTGCCAACCATCAGGAGAACCCGCCGAGCAGTCGCCGCGCGTTGGTCGCGGTGGTCGCCGTGAAGGCGCCGGGGTGCCGCGAACTCGATCGGCACCTGCTGGCGGCAACCGGACGAGCGGCATGCCGGGCAATGGCGGTATTGGCGTGGCCACCTTGACGGCATCGCGATGCGACGATCCCATGGGGCTTCCCTGAGTTTCTTCCGCCACCGAGGTCCGCTCATGTCCACCCCGATGGCACTCAAGTTCTCGTTCGTTCTGGTTCTTGCTGGCGTCGCCAATGCGCAGCATTGGTTCACGGCGGCGCGTTGGTTCGACCCAAGCCTCGGCGAGATGCGCGCCGCGGCGGATCTCGATGGCGACGGCGACGTCGACATCGTGCGGTTCGCGGGCAACACGGCGACCGTGCTGCTCCAGAGTGGCGCGGGGGAGTTCACTGCCGGTCCGACGACGGCGCTGCCCTTGGGCTGGGCGCGCCCCGAGCTGCTGATCGATCTCGATCACGACGGCGATCGCGATCTCGTGCTCGGTGCGTCACCAAGCTACGTGCAGGGTCGCGGATTGCTGGTGCTCCATGGCAATGGTGCCGGCAGCTTCGGCGCACCGGCATTCGTGCCGCTGGCCGGCAATCCGGCGACGCTGGCCGAAGGGGAGATCAACGGCGACGGCGTGCCGGATCTCGCAATCCAGTACACGGTGCCGCAGTCGTCGTTGCCCTGCGTTGCCTGGCTGCTCGGCAGTGCCTTCGGCAACTACCAGCTGCAGCCGGTGCTCGCGCTCCTGCCGAGCGGGCAGACCTATGTCAGTGGCATCGCCGTGTTCGATGCGAACGGCGATGGCGTCGACGATGTCGCCGCGGTCGGCGACAGCCTGCTGCGCATATTGATCACGGTCGGCACGACGCCGACGCTCGGGCCGAGCTTTCCGTACGTCACGGATTCGACCGGTGGCGTGTTGGCGGCAGATGTCGACGGCGATCTGCACGACGACCTGATCGTCTATGGCCATCAGAACCTCGATCTGCACCTCGTCGTGATGAAGACGAGGCCCGGCACGACCTTCGCGATCTCATCGCAGGTGTTTCCGCAATACGGCCAGGGCACGTTCCTGGCCGGCGACCTCGACGGGGATGGCGACCCCGACCTGTTCTGGCGCAGTCTGTCGATCCTCTCGTCGTTCTATGGCGCGATCGAGAACGTGAACGCC
>CAYMRG010000248.1:0-4619 GCA_964392555.1 uncultured candidatus Brocadiaceae bacterium | reverse complement strand
CGTCGGGTCTGCCATTCAACGCGCTGAGCGGCAACCTGTCGGATGTCGACGGCGATGGCAAGCTCGATTGCGTCGACGTCAACTCGGTCTTCTTCGGCAGTGGTTCGTGGGCGGATCCGAGCGGCAGCGCGCGGGAGCTCGACGCCGGCAGCTTCGACATGGACGGCGACGGCGATCTCGACGTGCCGCAGTGGGTCGGCGTCGTGCAGCGCAACGACGGCCGTGGCAGGTTCACGGCGGTGGCGAACACCTGGCCCGCGACGGGTCCGGGGTTCGTGCTCGGCCAACAAGGCGTCGTCGCAGGCGACTTCGATGGCGACGGCCGCGGCGAGCTGCTGGTGCCGAACCACATGACGACCAGCCAATTCCCGGTGTTCCTGGACATGCATCGCGTCCAGGACGACGGCAACGGCGCCTTCGTCGATCTCGGCGCGGCAACGGCCGTCGGGGATCGCATCGAAGTCGGGGCGCTGCGCATCGACTCGAACCACGATGGCGTGCTCGATCTCGTCGACAGCCACGGTCTGTGGGTCAACAATGGAACGCAGCATTGGAGTCTGCTCGCCGGTGCGTTCGCCAACTTCGTGCCATGCGCAGTCGCCGACCTCGATGGCGACGGAGACGACGATTGCCTGGGCCTGCAATCCGGGAACCTGGTGGTGATGCGCCAGAACGGCCCGCACACGTTCGCAACCGTGGTCATCGCCGTGAACCCCGGCTTTCGTCCGACGCTGGGAGATCTCGACGACGACGGCGACCTCGACATCGCAGTCGGCACCTACCCGACCGTCGGTGTGCAGCCGTACCTGAACCAGGGCGGCAACTTCGTCGCGGGGCCGCTGATCACCGCCGCGTTCGCGACCGGCGCATCGATGTCCGGCGTGGCAATCGGCGACATCGACGCCGACGGGCAGAACGATGTCGTCGGCATCGACTTGTCACTGGTGACCGTGCTGCGCCGCTCCGGCCCCGGCCTCACGTACGATGCGCCGCGCTACTTCACGGTCGCGGGAGCACGGCGCCTGGCGGACATCGACCAGGATGGCGATCTCGACCTGATCGGCGACTACGGCGCGCGCAACGTGCACTTCGAAGGTCCGACTGCCGGCTACCAGCGGCAGTACGGAACGGCCGCAGCCGGGTTCGGCGGCCGTCGGCCGACGTGCAGCACGATCGGCATCGTGCGACCCAACCACGCTCCGGTGTTGCGCCTGGCCAACGCACTCGGTGGCAGCGTGGCGCTGCTCGGGCTCGGCACCAGCGAGACGGCGCAGACGTCGCCGCAGTTGCCGGGGATCGTCTTCTACACCCAGCCGACGTTGCAGCTGGCCGTCTCGCTCACCGGTCCGGCAGGTGTCGCCGGGGCGGGCAGTTGCAACCTGCCGCTGGCGTTGTCGCCCGCGCTCGCCGGCCTCACGTTCTACCTGCAGGGGTACGTGCTGGATCCGAGCGCGCCGAGCTGGTTCACGCACAGCAACGGGCTGGAGCTGCACGTCGGCAACTGACCCGTTCGCCGACGTTCGCGGCCGATCACCAACGGCCGCCTGTTGCGCAGGCAGTGGTCTGCAGCGTGTCGGCGATGTCGCCGGCGGGCCAGACGATCACCGAAGGAAGAAGCGCAGCCTCAACGACCTTCTTCTGCCGGTGGCTTCGTCTCGCCTTCGGCGCGCTTCGCCTCCGCCTCCTTCTTGAGCCGCTCGGCGCGCGCCTTGTGCAGCGGCGACGGCTCGCGCCAGAAGACGAACTCGACCTCCTTGTCGACCGGCGGCAGCTTGTTGGTCACCCACCAGTTCTGGTCGTCGCGCGCGTTGGCGTGCGACATCGTGCCGAGGTGGTTGTCCGGCGACAGGTAGCAGACGCTGATCAGGTTGCCTTCGAAGTCCGCGACGTAGACCTCCGGCTCGTTGCGGTAGATCGCTGCCATGCGGCCGCCGAGGTAGACCCACGAGCAATCGACGACCGGTTCCTGCGTGGCGAGGTCGATCAGCAGATCCTCGACGCAGTATTCGACGAGCTTGCCGTCCTCGCCGCTCCACCGGACGGTCATCCAGAAGTTCATGCCCTGCGGTGGCGTGACGACCACGGGATCGGCGCCGGCCTCGATCTGCTCGAGCGTCGGCGGCGGGTCCTTCTCGACGTAGGTCGCGTTCTTGCCCGGCTGCAGGCCGAGCATCAGCAGCGCGGCGTTGAGCACGCTCGGCTTGCTCGCCGTCCAGAACACCGCCTCGTGCCGCTTGCCGCGCTTGTGCACCAGCAGGTACTCGATCGGGTCGCGCGGGTCGTTGACGACGGCGCGGATCGTCACGGTCCGCGCCTTGGCGTCGAACCGGATGCCCTCCTTCTGGAACTGCGCTGCGACCTCCGCGGCGAGCTGCGCGGCATCGCGGCGCTGCGGCGTCGCGGGTGGTGGCGTGGGCTCCTGGCACGCGGCGAGCGCGGCGCAGGTCAGGGACAGCAGGATCGGCAACGGCTTCATCGGTAGTTGTCCTCGGACGAATCGCACCACGCGCGGGTCACGGCATCGTACCCGGCGAACTCGCGTACCATGGCGACGGCGACGGCGCGCGTCGGCGCGTCGATGGCCAGCGCGGCCGCCCATCGCCACGGCTCGGCGGCGAGCGCCGCCCACGGATCGACCCCGGCACCGGCGTCGCGTTCGCCGACGAAGCGCCGGGCGACGGCGCGGGCCTCGGGGCGGCGCAGCAGCGCCGCGACGGCGCGATGGGCGAAGGCCTTCGCCGCCGCCGCGTCGCCCGCCGCCGCCGCCGCTTGCAGGCCGAACCACTGCGCCGGCCCATCGTTGCCGGGCGGCTCGTCCGGCAGCGACAGCACGAAGGCTCCGGTCGCCGCCCCGACCGCGCGCTGCACCTCGGGCGCGGCGGCCAGCGCCTGCCACAGCACACCGAACCGCTGCCGCGACAGCGAACGATGGCGGGCGTCCTGGCGCGCCACGGCGACGACCTGTTCGAACGCGTGCTGCGCCGCCGCCGGGGTCGCACCGCGCAGCGCGCGGGCGATCGCCTGGACGAGCGGGAAGCCGCCGTGACCGTCCGGCCAGCGCTCGGCGTCGGCGTGTTCGCGCGCGGCATCGGCGAGCGGCGCAAGTAGCATCAGCTCGGCCAGCAGGTGCAGGTCGCCGGACGACGGCGCCGCCGGCGTCGCCGCGACCACCGCGAAGCACGCCGACTCGAGTCGCTCGGGCAACGGCCCCGCCGCCCAGGCCGCCCGCAGCTCGTCGGCCAACCGCGCGCGCCCGTCGCCCGCGGCCAGCGCGCCGAACACGACGTCGAGGATCTCCGGCGCCGCATCGGACTGCGCCAGCGCCAGCAGCCGCTGCGTGACCCGCTCGGACCGCGCCGTCGCAGCCCACGCGAGCAGGGCGGCGGCTTGTTCGACCTCGGCGCCGGCCGCCGCATCGAGCAGATCGATCGCGCTCGGCTCGGCCAACGGCGCCAGCGCCTGGGCACAGCGCTGCAGCAGCAACGGCTCGAGCTGCGGCGCGCGAGCGACCAGCGCCGCGAGCGACGCCGCGTCGCCGGCGCGGGCGAGCTGCAGGTGCAGCACATCCTGGCGATGCGCCAACGCCGCTGGCGCCGTGGGCGCGGGCGGGGCGGCGGCGAGTTCGCCCCGCAGCAGGGCGGTGAGGGCCGGTTCGTCGCGCCGCCCGAGCACCTCGACGAGCTGGTCGAAGGTCGGTGCGGTGCGCAGCAGCGGCCAGACCCGGACGATGGCCGCGGCATTGCCGCGGCGCGCCAACGTCGCCGCCGCGGCTTCGGCGAAGGCGCCGCTGCCGGTGCCACCGGCGACGAGCCGTTCGACCAGCGTGCGCTCCAGCTCCGCGCCGAGCACGGCGCGGTGCTGCAGCATGCCGGCGGTGGCCGCGCCGCGCCGCGGCGATCCCGACAGCCAGGCGACCAGCCGGGTCGGCGGCAGCTCATCGATCGCGGCGCGGAGGATCTGCTGCACCGGTGAATCGATTTCGTCGGCGGCCTGCTCGGCCCAGTCGAGCAGCTGGCCGTCGACACACCGCGCATCGAGCAGCGCGGCGAACGCCGCATCGCGCCGTGCCGCGGGCAGCGCATCGTCGCGCAGGGTCGCCAGCACGCGGGCGACGCGCGCCGGCCGGTCGAGCAGCTTGCCGGCGCGCCGCAGCCAGAGTGTGTCGAGCGGGATCTCGCCGTCGAGGGCAGCGGCCACGCGCACGGCGAAGGCCTCCGGCGCGGCGATCGCGAACCGCGCGGCCAGCGGTTCGGCGACCCCGGCCGGCAGGGTCACGACCAGCCCGAGCAGCGCCTGCACGCCGCGTGGCGACAGGCGGTCGAGGATCGGCGCCAGTGCATCCGGATCGGCAGCGGGCTGCAGCAGGCTGGCGTGCATGCGGCCGATCAGGCCGTCGGCGATCGCGGCCGGCAGCAGCGCCGCGGCCAGGTGCGCCCCTTCGTCGCCTTCGCCGGACACCAGCGTCTCGAGCACGAACGTGCCGTCGGCCGCCGTCAGCGGCGTGCCGCGCGCGGCGAGCGCCAGGCAGCGCTGGTCGCGCGTCACCCCGGACTTGTCGTCGAGCCACGCGGCGACCCACGCCGCCGATCATCACGTCGCGGCGCTCGAGACCGACAGCG
>CAYMRG010000247.1:0-7783 GCA_964392555.1 uncultured candidatus Brocadiaceae bacterium | reverse complement strand
CTGGTCACCTGCCATCTCACCAAACCTCGTGTCCACGCAACCGGGGCAGGGTCAGGGAGTAGTAGTCGCCCCTGGAGACAACAGCGCGCCTGCGGCCTCTTCTGGCGGCGCGCAGCGCCGCGCAACCTTTGGTTGCGGCCGCAGGACGCGCTGGGAGGCCGGGAGAGAAAAGGCTCTCTCAGGCCCTGAGGAGCGGCTACTTGCCGCCTTCCTCTTCCAGGATGCCCTTGGCGATGTTCGGCGGCACCGCCTCGTAGCTGGCCGGCTCCATCGTGTAGGTGCCGCGACCCTGCGTCAGCGAGCGCAGCGTCGTCGAGTACTGGAACATCTCGGCGAGCGGCACCTTGCCGGTGACGCACGAGATGCCACCCGGCTTGCTGATCATCTCCTCGACCAGGCCACGCCGCGAGCTGAGGTCGCCGATGACGTCGCCGGTCTTCTCCTCGGGCGCTTCGATCTCGATCTTCATGATCGGCTCGAGCAGCAGCGAGTTGTTCTCGGCGGCGAGTCGGAACGCCAGCACGCCGGCGGCCTCGAACGCCATCGCGCTCGAGTCGACGTCGTGGCTCTGGCCGTCGTAGAGCTCCGCCTGGATCTTGCAGTACGGGAAGCCGATGCGGCCGCCGCCCTTGACCGCGGCTTCGATACCGGACTCGACGGCCGGGATGTACTCACGCGGCACCGAGCCACCCTTCACCGAGTCGATGAAGGTCAGGAACTCGGCGGTCTCGTCGACCGAGAACCGGACGCGCGCGACGGCGAACTGGCCCGAGCCACCGGACTGCTTGATGTGACGCGCCTCGACCTGCTTCGGGCCCTTCAGCGTCATCTTGTAGGCGACCTTCGGCCGGCCGACGGTGACGCCGATCTTGTAGTCGTTCATGATCATGTTGCACTTCACTTCGAGGTGCAACTCGCCCATGCCCGAGATGACCATCTGGCCGGTCTGCTCGTCGGTGCGCGCCTTGAACGTCGGATCCTCGCGGACGAGCTTGCCGATCACCTCGGACAGCTTGTCGCGGTCGCCGCCGCTCTTCGGCTCGATCGCCATGCTGATGACGGTGTCCGGGAAGGCCATCGCCTCGTAGATCACCGGGTTCTCACGCGTCGACAGCGTGTCGCCGGTGATCGCGTCCTTGATGCCGACCGCGGCCACGATGTCGCCGGCGCGCGCCTGATCGATCGGCTCGCGGTTGTTGGCGTGCATGCGCATCAGACGGCCGATGCGCTCGAAGCGGCGCGTGCGGGCGTTGTAGTACTTCTCGCCCTGCTTCATCTCGCCGGTGTAGATGCGGACGAAGGTCAGGTCGCCGTTGGGGTCGCTGATCGTCTTGAAGACGAGGCCGGCGAACGGCTGGTCGGGCAGCAGCTCGCGGATGACCTTCTCGTCGTTCTCGGGGTTGAAGCCCTCGATCGGCGGGACGTCGAGCGGGCTCGGCAGGAAATCGACGATCGCGTCGAGGACGTTCTGCACGCCCTTGTCCTTGAACGCCGAACCGCAGAACACCGGCGTGATCTTGAGGTCGAGCACGCCCTTGCGGACGGCGGCCATGATCTCGGGGATCGTGATCTCCTCGCCCTCGACGAACTTCTCGAGCACGGCGTCATGGCACTCGGCGACGGCCTCGACCATCTGCTCGCGGCGCTTCTTCGCCTCCTCGAGCAGCTCGGCCGGGACCTCGCTGACGGTCATCTCGCGCGCGTCGTCCTCGGCCCAGATGCAGGCCTTCATGTTGATGAGGTCGATGACGCCGGCGAACTCCTTCTCCTTGCCGATCGGCATGACCATCGGCACGGGGTTGGCGTTCAACCGCGTGCGCATCGACTGCACGGCCTTGTAGAAGTCGGCGCCGGTGCGGTCCATCTTGTTGACGAACGCGACGCGCGGGACCTTGTAGCGGTTGGCCTGGCGCCACACCGTCTCCGACTGCGGCTGCACACCGGCCACCGCGCAGAACACGCCGACGGCGCCGTCGAGCACGCGCAGCGACCGCTCGACCTCCGCCGTGAAGTCGACGTGGCCGGGCGTGTCGATCAGGCTCATGCGGTGGTTCCGCCAGAAGCACGTCGTCGCGGCCGACGTGATCGTGATGCCGCGTTTGCGCTCCTCCTCGAGGTAGTCCATCGTCGCCGCGCCTTCGTGCACCTCACCGATCTTGTGGCTCTTGCCGGTGATGAACAGGATGCGCTCGCTGAAGGTCGTCTTGCCGGCGTCGATGTGGGCAATCACACCGAAGTTGCGGAACGTCCTGATCTCGCGGACATCCTTGGAGTCCTTCTTGTCAGACATGGAAGTGCTGGGTGTTGGGCTCGATGACATTGCTGTTCGGGCACGCTGCAGCGCGTGCGGCGCGGCCGACTTCGGTTCGGTTCTGCCTGGCCAGCCGCTCGCGAGGAAGGCAGTCCCCGGGCGCGGGTCGCCCGGGATTCAAGGCGGAGTAGGCTAGCGCCGCCCCCCGGCCGGTCAATGGCCCCGCCCGGGGCGGCGAGGAAATGCCGCCGACACGCCCCCGCTGCCCGGCCGTCCGACTGCGCCAGAGGGCGCGATGGCACGGTCGCCAGCGCCTTTCCGCCCAGTTCCGCGACACCGCGAGCCGATGGCTGCCGTGGAACTGGACGACACGGAGAGACGGATGGCTTTCGCGACACGACTGCTGCACACCCTCGCGACCTGCGCGCTGCTCACCACCGCCGCGACGGCGCAGAAGACGCCGGACGACGCCCTGCACGCCCTCCAGGAGGGCAACCGCCGCTTCGCCGCCGGGCAGACCGTGCCGCAACCGGTCGGCGAAGGCGTCCGCCGGACGCTGGCCCGCGGCCAGAGCCCGTTCGCGATCGTGCTGTGCTGCGCCGACAGCCGGGTGCCGCCGGAGCACGTCTTCAACACCGGACTGGGCGAACTGTTCGTCGTCCGCGTCGCCGGCAACACCTGCGACGAGGAGACCCTGGCGAGCATCGAGTACGCGGTCGAGCACCTCGACACGTCGCTGTGCGTCGTGCTCGGCCACGAGAACTGCGGCGCCGTCGGCGCCGCGGTCGACCAGGTCGCGGCGCAGGGCCAGAACCACGACGGCGCGCCGAGCCACGCGCTGGAGCAGCTGCTCGAGCACATCGAGCCGGCCGTCCGCAAGGCGATGGCGCGCCAGCTCGGCGGCACCGAGCTGCGCAACGCCGCCGAGGAAGAGCACGTGCAGATGACGGTGACCGAGTGCCTGCGCCGCAGCGCGCTGCTGCGCCGCTACGCGTCGGTCGGCAAGTTCCGCATGGTCGGCGCGCGCTACCACCTGCAGAGCGGCGAGGTCGAATGGCTGCCGGTGCGGCCGGTGCCGAGCGAGGAACCCGCCGGGGAACACGTCGTCGCCGGCGCGACGCCGGTCGGCGTGCCGCCGCACGTCGCCCTGCGCATGCTGCAGGCCGGCCACCGCCGCTTCCTGCGCGATGGTCTGCCCGCCGGCGACCTGTCGGCGACGCGCCGCGAACAGCTGTCGTTCGGCCAGCAGCCGCTGGCGATCGTGCTGACGTGCGCCGATTCGCGCGTCGCGCCCGAACACGTCTTCGACGCCGGTCTCGGCGAGCTGTTCGTGATCCGGATCGCCGGCAACACGCTCAACGACGACGCACTCGCCAGCATCGAATACGCCGCCAGCCACACCGGTGCCTCGCTGCTGGTGGTCATGGGCCACACGCGCTGCGGCGCGATCACGGCGGCGACGCAGGATCCCGAGCACACCGAACTGACGCCGAGCATGCGCAGCCTGCTGACGCGCCTCGAACCCGCGGTCGCCGCCGAGCGGGCCAAGGGCTACCGCGGCGACGAGCTGGTCGAGATGGCCGTGCGCGCCAACGTGCTGCGCACGCTCGCCGAGAGCCGTTCGCGCAGCCGGATCCTGCGCGAACTCGAGACCGCCGGCCGGTTCGCGATGCTGCCGTGCGTCTACGACATCGCCTCGGGCGACATCACCTGGCTCAAGGACGCCGCCGAAGGCCGCGACCAGCCGGTGGTCGGCGAGCCGCGACCGGCGGCTCCGGCCGGTGAGACCGCCCACGGCAACCCCACGCCCGCGCATGGCGCGGCAACGGACTCGCACGGCGAGCCAGCCGGGCACGATGGCCACGCGGCCGGCGATGCCCACGACTCGGCCGGTCCGAACGAGCACGGTGAACCGGCGCACGACCAGCCGGCGGCGCGCGACTCGCACGATGCCCACGCTGCACGCGAGGCTCCCGCTGCGGCTGGCCACCGCGAGACCGCCGCGCTGCCGACCCTCGACTGGGCCGATCCGCACTCGCTGACGTCGTCCGAGCACACGGCACCGGCCGCCGAACACGGCGAAGCGGCGCACGGCGAAGGCGTCGCGCCTGACCAGCACGCGGCCGACGGCGATGCCGCGGCCCACGCACCGGCCAGCGGCCACGGTGAGCACGCAGAGCCGGCCAAGGGCCAAGCCAACGCCGCGAACCCGCTCGCCGCGCTGTGGACCGACCCGATCATGCTGGTCGGCATGTGCGGCGTCGCCTCGCTGCTGCTGGCCGCGCTGCTGGCGCTGACCGGCCGCAAGTGACGAGCCGGCGGCCGCGCGGCTATTTCGCGGCAGCCGCGAACGCCGCGAGCCGCCGCGGGTCGTCGTTGCGGTCGAAGTAGAACGCGCGGAACGTGGCGAAGTCGGCGCGGATCTCCGCCTTCGACCTGTTGGCGATCCCGGCCAGGTAGTCGTCGAGCACCTGCTCGAAGTCCATCACCGCGATCCTCGGCTCGCGGTGTCGCAGCTCGGCCATCAGCGCGCGGTCCCATCGCACCAGCTTGGCCGGCAGCGGCCCCGCGGGCGTCGGGAAGTAGATCCACCGCCACGGGATGTCCTGCCCGTTCGCGTCGCGGCCGTAGCTGAGCTCGAACATGAAGTGCACGCCGCGGCGCAGCAGGTAGTCCGGATAGAGGAACCACGGCCGGTCGTGGCCGCGCTTGCCGCCGGGTGGCACGGGAATCCGTGCGATGTAGGCGTCGGTCAACCCGGCGGCGCACTCGATCGCGACCGGCACGCGGCTGCGGTAGGCGAGGTTGGCATGAGCCCCGGCGATGCCGATCCGCACGTCGAGCCCGGCGAACAGCGTCTGCAGCCGTTCGCCCATCACGCGCGCGATGTCGACGAGCGGCATCGAGATCGTGCGGTTGTCGCTGACGTCGCTCTCGTACTTGTCGAGGTCCGGCGGCTCGATGCGCAACGCGAACCCGACGACGACGACGGCGGCCCAGGTCGACTGCAGCCACAGCGGGCGCCAGCGCTGGCAGGCGAAGTCCGCGGCCAGCAGCAGCGCCGGCACGACCGGCAGCAGGAACCGCGCGAACATGAAGTCGCCGCCGACGTAGACGACGAACGCCAGGTAGGGCACGACGAACGCCGCGATCGCGAGCCATGGCCGGCGACCGAGGAACGGCGAGATCGCCGCCAGCGGATCGGGCTTGCGCAGCAGGAACCAGCCGAGCGGCAACACGCCGAGCAGCAGCGGCCAGTAGCAGGCGAAGAACGGCCCGACGTAGCGCAGGCCCTGCGGCACGTACGAGCCCGTTCCCGACTTCGCGTAGAACGTGTTCGGCAGCCAGTAGCCGTAGTAGTCGTGGCGCCACAGCAGGTAGGGCACGAACACGAGCGCGAACGGCGCCACGTAACCGAGCAGCAGGCGGCCGTGGCCGCGGCGCCAGGCATCGTGCAGCACGAACAGCCCCGCCATCGCGGCGAAGATCGCGCCGTCGGGGCGCGTCATCGCGCACACGACGCCGAGGAAGCCGAGCAGCCACGCTTCCCGCGCGCAGCGCAGCGCCAGGCAGAGCCGCAGCATCGCCGTCGCCTCGAGCACGAACAGCGCGGTCTCGAGCCCCGCCGGCGCCAGCGACGCCGCGTGGTGCAGGACCGCGTAGCCGCACGCCGCGATCGGCACCATCGCGCGACCGCCGCTGGCGCGCCAGGCGATCCGCACCAGGAGCAGGACCGTGGCGACGTGGCACACGATGCCGGCCACGATCGACCAGACCTCGAGGCCGTAGTCGCGGCAGCCGAGCAGCACGCCGAGCGCGAGCCACATCGTCCACGCGAAGTTCGTGTAGCCCTCGACCGGCGCTTCGGTCTTGTCGATGTTGAACACCAGCCCGTGGCCGTCGGCGAAGTGCTGCGCGTAGCGGAACGAGAGGAACGCGTCGTCGCAGGTCCAGCGCAGCGACCAGGCCTGCCACGCGGCGAACAGCACGGCGGCGGTGGCGAGCGTCCAGAAGACCAGGCGACGGGGCATCGGCGGCGCGCAGGCTAGCCGATCGCGCCGGCCAGCGGAACGACCTCAGCCGTCGGCGATCGCCAGCTCCAGCGCAGCGCGCCAGCGCGCGACCGTGGCATCGAGCCGTTCGCTGTCGGCCGGATACTGCGCCCGTGCGGCCTGGCGCTGCGCGCTCGTCACCAGGTTGCCGAGGCCGAGCGGGTGCCAGCCGGCGCGGATCGCGTAGTCGTCGAGCACCGTGCGACCGAGCACGACGCGCGCCGCCTCGTGCACGGCCAGCATGGTGCCGGCGTCGGCGCCGGCGAACGTCGGCGCGGCGACCAGCGCGCGCAGCAGCCGCAGCGCGTCGTCGTGCGGCCGTGCGGCGAGCGCGGCCAGGATGCGCCGCCGCGGCGCGACGCCGTAGAGGCGCACGAGGTCCTCCTGCCAGAAGCGCGCGACCACCGCCGGCTCGGCGGCCGCACCGCCGCAGCGCACCAGGACGCGCAGCAGCTCCGCCGTCTGCATGCCGTCGTAGTTCGCGTCGGGGCGCGCCAACGCATCGCCCACCCATTCGCCGGCGTGCTCGGGCCGCAGGGACGCAGCGACGGCGATCCAGCCCGCGTCGATCCGGCCGGCGCGGCGCTGTTCGCGCTCGAGCGCGAGCAGCCGGGGCGCCGCCGCCGGCGTGAAGATCGCATGGTCGGGATCGAGCACGAAGCGATGCAGCGTGCTGCCGTCGCCGGGCACCCCGCCGCGGCAGAACAGCAGGGCCAGATCCGGGTCGTCGCTCGGGAAGTTCCCGGCCAGGCAGGCGAGCAGCCCATCGTCGCCGAGCGCCAGCGCCGCGGCGATCCGCTCGGCCTCGGTGGCGAACGCGTCGCCGGCTTCGACCCACGGTGCCAGCGCGCCGAGACGCGCCAGTTCGCGGTCCGGGGACGCCAGCGCGGCGACGGCGGCGCGCACCCGACCGACACGATCGCGGCACTCGGCGCGGATCGGCGACATCCCGCCGGTCGCACGCATCAGCCGGACGCGCAGCCAGCCGATCGTGGTCGCACGGCCGCGTCGCGGCCGCCAGAACGCCGCGAAACCCGCGGCGTCGTGTGGCCCGCGGCAGTCGAGCGCGCCGTAGTAGAAGCCCAGCAGCCCTGCCGCGACGTCACCGACCGAGGCCGCCGTGACCTGGTAGCGCGGCGGGCTGGTATCGCCGGGCAGCTTCGCTTCGGGAACGATGCTCCGGCGGGGAATCGTCACCGCCGGATCGTCGAGCAGCGTCGCCAGCCGCGGCAGCACGTCGAATTCCTCGCGGTCGAACAGCAGCAGCATCGCCAGCGTCCGCACCTTCGGCTCGGGGTGCGCGAGCAGCGCCTCGAGGTCTGCCCGCGGCAGCACCGGCGCCGCCACCAGGCGGGTCCACGCCGAATGCCCGGCCAGGGCGGCGCCGGTCGGGCCGGTCGGCAGACCGTCGGCGTAGCGCCCGTAGGCGAACTCGCCGTAGTCGAAGCGCCCCTTGCAGAGCGACTCCGCTCACTGAGGT